>DAOVIK010000403.1 GCA_030673735.1 Anaerolineae bacterium | reverse complement strand
TCCACTGGAATGCGAACTGCGCCTGCACAACCCCTCGATCATGATAATCAACCTGGGCACGCACTACGAATCTCGCAATCTCTACTACCTGCGCAAGATCCTGGACCTTTTGATTGAACGGGGCATCCTACCCATCCTCTCCACCAAGGCCGACAACCGCGAGTGGGATGAGCACCTCAATCAGGAGATGGCCCTCCTGGCGGTGGAATACAATGTCCCGTTGTGGAATTTCTACGCCGCGGTTTCAGACCTGCCCAACAATGGAGTGGGGACCAGAGCCGGCCGTGAGAATCAGGGTGCGATATATCTGAGCGCTGAGGGATTGGAACGCCACCGCTACACCGCCCTCGAGGCGCTAGCCGAGGTCTGGCAGACTGTCCAATATCCTTGAATGAATCATAAGTTCCACACCGAACGGGTTGGCCACCGGGCAGCTACTGATCAGCCAGCCGGAGCACGCTGCTCCCCTAACCAATGACAACTCCATATTGGTGAAAGCATCCAAAACCACGCCATCGACATGCATTTGCTTTGGCTTGCGAAATCTCCTATATTCGCATTGCGAGAGTATCACCGGTTTGGCATGACTTGGTCACCGGTTGTCCATTGACAGAGGAGCGCAACCATGGCGCCAAATACGAACCGCGAGGTAGAGGATCGAGAAGCTGGTGCCCACATCTGGTTGAAGCATTTCGACGACGAAGTTCCTCACAGCATTGAATATCCCCAGATTCCAGTCCATCAACTGCTCGAAGAGGCCGCGGCGTCGGATCCTGATGCTCCCTGCACGAGCTTCTTCGGTAAACGGCTCACCTTTTGTCAGATCGACGACTTCGCCAGTCGCTTTGCCGCCGCCCTCCGCCGCATGGGCGTACGCCAAAGCGATCGAGTAGGCCTGCTGCTGCCCAATTCTCCCCAGTTCTTGATCGCCTACTACGGAGCACTCAAGGCAGGCGCCGTCGTGGTGCCGCTCAATCCGCTCTACACAGAACACGAGCTTTCCTTTCACTTCACTGATTCTGGCGCGGAAACGGTGGTCACGGTTCCCCTGTTCTTGGAGAAGATCGCTGGACTTCTCCCCACAACTCCACTCGAGCGCGTCATTTGCTGCCGCATGGCTGACTTTCTTCCCTTCCCTCTGAGTCTTGTGCAGGGATTGCAGGAACACCGGATGATCAGGGCGGCAGGCATCGAGGACCTGCTGGATCTCAAGCAGCTGCTCCAGCAGGACATACCCCCAGATTTCGAGCCAGTCCCCATCGATCCGGACGATATGGCGGTGCTGATCTACAGCGGAGGAACCACTGGGATCGCCAAGGGAATCATGCTATCGCACAACAGTCTGGTCGCCAACGCGTATCAGGTCGCAGCCTGGGGAGGATTGGGAAAGAAGGAGCGCATCTTGGCCGTGATCCCGCTGTTCCACGGCTACGGCATGAGCGTCACCATGAACGCCCCGGTTCTCAGATCCTCCGAGATCATTCTTCTGCCGCGCTTCTCCGCGCGGCAGGTGCTCAAGACCATCGAGAAGACCAAGCCCACGTTCTTCATCGGCGTGCCAACCATGTTCGTCGCCCTGAGCAACCTGCCGGGTGTGCAGCGCTATGATCTGAGCAGCCTGCAGGGAATCTTCGTCGGTGCCGCGCCGCTGACTCGCGCCATCAAGGACGACTTCGAAGGCAAGACGCACGGGCGCATGATCGAAGGATACGGGCTAACAGAAGCGGTTACCGCCATCATGTCCAATCCCTACAGGGGCTTGCACAAGGTGGGCAGCATCGGCATACCGTTTCCTGATGTCGAGGCCAAGATCGTGGATCTTGACGATGAGCACGATCTCCCACCCGGCGAATTGGGAGAGATCGTTCTGCGAAGCCCCACCCTGATGAAGGGCTACTATAAGAATCCCCAAGAAACTGCCAATACCGTAAGGAACGGATGGCTATTC
>DAOVIK010000405.1 GCA_030673735.1 Anaerolineae bacterium | reverse complement strand
TTCTTTCGCTTGACCGGCGGCATCTTGCGCAGTACACGGCGAATGTCCCGCGGCAGGTCTGAGATCGGCTGCCTTGCACAGCGCTCGACCCACTCGATGGCATTCTTGCGGTAGGGTTCCCGCAGGGAGTCAATCCGATCAACCAGGTTTCCAGTAAAAGCATCTTTCGTCATGGCTTCTCCTCCCTCAGAAGTATCCCGGCTTGCACGGCTTTTCGATACGGTAGATGCAAGTTTCATTCCGTCTTTTGGAGTTGTGATGGAGCCTGCCTATCGCACGGGGAGAGACATGCCTTGCAGTTGCTTGCCACGGATATAATTAGGATCATGATCCATCTCTACTCTTGGAACGTCAACGGTGTTCGCGCAGCGCAGAAGAAGGGCTTTCTCGACTGGGTGGTTGAAACCCGCCCCGATATGCTGTGCATCCAAGAGACCAAAGCACAGCCTGATCAACTGGATGAGGCGTTGAGATCCCCGGAGGGATACCATGCATACTGGTCTTCTGCAGAGCGCAAGGGCTACAGCGGCGTGGGACTGTTTTCCCTTCTCGAGCCGGCTTCTGTGAAGCTCGGCCTGGGCATCGAGGAATATGATCGCGAGGGTCGCACAATCATCGCTGACTACGGCGATTTCGTGCTCATCAATGCCTATTTCCCTAACGGCGGGCGCGATCACAGCCGTGTTCCTTTCAAGATGGCATACAAGGCAGATTTCCTTGAGATCTGCAACGATCTGCAAGCGCAGGGGCGGCATGTGGTGTTCTGCGGTGATGTGAACACCGCCCACAGAGAAATCGACCTCGCCCGACCCAAGCAGAACGAGAAGAGCACCGGTTTCCTCCCGATCGAGCGCGCATGGATCGACCAAGTTGTGGAGCAAGGCTACCTGGACACCTTTCGGCTGATGCATCCCGAGCAGGAAGATGCGTACAGCTGGTGGGCGTATTGGGGGAACGCGCGAGAGAGGAATGTCGGCTGGCGCATCGACTACTTCTTCATCTCGCCCGGCTTGCGCGAGCGCGTCGTTGCGGCCGAAATACACCCCGAAATCATGGGATCGGATCACTGCCCGATCAGCTTGACGTTGGCAGCATGAGTTGGGCGAGCCGGCAGATGCAGCGGAAAATGCATCACGGACGTATCTTTAGCAGGGTTTTTCCCGGCCATGCGATCTGGACTGCCCGCATTGAGAACGACCAGGTCGCAGAATGGCGCATCTACGAGAACACCGCCGAGAACAGGCGGAAGTTCAACCTCCTGTGAATATCACGGACTTCCAGGCCACACAGCTTATCGTCCAAATCTCATCTCTTTCAAGCCGCGCCCAGCGCGTTGGTTCTGGCCAGCGCGCTGTATAATGGGCGATCAATTATGCTGAGGATCATACAATGGCAAGAAAGAAGCTGAATACTCCAAAGCTTGGTATGGTCGCCAGAGCAGGTCTCTTGATCTGCGGCGTTTTGAGCGCGAGCTGCTCGGTTGTCGCGCCGCCGGTTGAGCAAGAAACGATCTGGCCCACGGATGGCTGGTCGATTTCAACGCCTGAAGAGCAAGGCATGGATTCCGCGCCGCTCGAGCAGATGATGCATGTGATCGACGAAAACCAGGTTCCGATCGACTCCGTGGTCGTCGTGCGCCACGGCCACATTGTCTTCGAGGCTTACCGCAACAACTACGATGAAGTGTCAAGTCATCACCTGCAATCGGTGACCAAGAGCTTTACCTCGACGCTGATCGGCATTGCCATGCAGCAGGAATTCATTGAGAGCGTCGATCAGCTCCTGCTGGATTTCTATCCCGAGCGGACAATCGGCAATTTGGATCCACGCAAGGAGCAGATCACGCTGGAACACTTGCTGACGATGTCGCCCGGCATGGACTGGCTTGAGTGGGACTATCCCTACTCCGATCCGCGCAACTCGCTCG
>DAOVIK010000425.1 GCA_030673735.1 Anaerolineae bacterium | reverse complement strand
GACATGGCCAAGATCGGCTACCTATTCCTCAATCAAGGATTGTGGGATGGCGAGCAGATCGTTCCCGCTGAGTGGGTTCATGCCGCCACAAGCCGACAAATCGCTGCCGGCACGCTATCCGATGGCTATGGCTACCAGTGGTGGGTAGATGCCAATGGCTACTACATGGCGCTGGGCTATGGCGGCCAATTCATCTTCGTGGTTCCTGATCTGCAGATGGTCGTGGTGTTCACCAGCAGCCTCTACAACGCCGACTTCGAGGTTCCGGAGAGGCTGCTCAATGATTACATCATCCCTGCGGCCTCGTCCTAGTCGCGTATTCAGCGCGCCTATGGATCTCCTCCTCCTGGAGGCGGCCACGTAGAGACGTTGCGCTGTTCGCCCCGCACGGTCTTAGCGGGGCGCAACGTCTCTACGATGCTATTGGGCAAATGCGCGCTCCATAAACTGCTTCCCACAGGACCTCATGAGGTCTACACCCGTGAGAGGATTTCTTCCCTAAATGGCGGGGCCAAGCCCTGACTGTCAAAACGCTGAAGACCATGCTACCCTGAATCGCCGCTCACAACTCCGCAAACCTGCACGACTACAGGGCCATTGAGTCTAGGGTCTATCTCCAACGATACTCCCTTGCAGAGGGAGGTGCCATGAGACGGCTTCAGCTTGCGCTTGTGCTCCTGTTTCTGACGACACTCGCTTGCGGAGGGGTGGCCACGCCCGTAGCAACTCCTGCTCCCATTGAGCGGACGGCAACCCTATCTCCTCCCGGCGCCCAACGACCGCCGCTCACAATCGCCATCGAGTACGGCATCTTCGGCGTTGCCGCTGCATACACGCCCACCGGCGTGACCTACGCCAAGCCCCAATTGGTCTTCGGCATCTGGGGCAATCTGGAACCGGAGCGCGGGCAGTGGCAGTGGGAGCAGCTCGATGCGCTGATCGCCGAGTACCAGGCGGCAGGCTTTGCAGGGCAGCAGATCCTGCTCACGGCTGAATCCCCCTGGGCTTCACGAGTGCCTGCAGGGCTCTTCGCACAGATCGACACCTTCCCCAAGGACGAATACATCGCCGATTACGAGAGCTTCGTGCGCCGCGTGGTCGAGCGCTATGATGGCGATGGCGTAGACGACATGCCTGGCCTGATCTATCCAATCCATGAGTACGGCATCGAGCGCGAGTTCACCGGCTACTGGCCCGGCAGCGCCGAGGACTACGTTCGCCTGCTGCGCATCGCTTATCCGGTCGTGCACGAGGCCGATCCAGAAGCGGTAGTGATGCAAGCCGCGCTGCTGTTGATCGACATCTTCGACGGCGCGCCACAAGATCCAGCCGAGATTGAGCGACGATGGCGGGTGAGCCGCATCAACCGCACACTTGAAGAGAACTTGCTCGTGATCGCCGCTTGCGATGCGTATGACGTGCTCGATTTCCACAGCCTTGGCGATTACAGTGAAATCCCGCCCACCACGGCGTGGATCCGGGAGCAATTGCAGGCCTATGGCTGCGGCGATGTGCCGATCTGGATCGGCGACGCCTTCAGCATGTCCGGCCTGG
>DAOVIK010000193.1 GCA_030673735.1 Anaerolineae bacterium | reverse complement strand
CGCGATTGATACTATTCACTTTGGTGGGCGGTATTGGACTCGAACCAACGACCTTTGCGATGTCAACGCAACGCTCTAACCAGCTGAGCTAACCGCCCGTGAAGGCCATTATACCGAAACGGACTCTAATCCGCAATGCGCTCCGGATTCGCAGCAGATACCACGAAAACCAGCCGATTTGCGCATTTGCCCCTCCTTCACTATCATATATGCAGCATCGCCTCTTTTTGGCATTCTTTCGGGGATGTTTATCATCGATGAATCAAGGGGATTGCATCGCCAATACCATCATTGCCCTCTATCAATCCTCATCGCAGGGGGCCCGGGGCCTAGAGAAACGTAGGCTTGATTGTGCGCGCGGTGGCATCAAGATACAGCTCCCAATGATTGCCTCCTGCGCCATGTTGTGCTCTACTAGAAGACAGCCTGGGGGAAGTTCATGGAACCATATCGTCAACTCACCGTGTATTCTGTCGTCTTATAGCCTCGAATCCCCACGGGCGTTGCGCCCGACCGGAAGACGTTCCCATCCTCTGGTTTCCGGCACATGCGCCTGGAGGGATTAGCTGGCGTCGGGGGTTATTGATTATGACTGAGAACCATGAAGAAATCTCTCGCATGAGATCCGCATTGTTCGTCGATTTTGACAATATCTACCTGGGCTTGGAGGAGCTTAGCACATCGGCGGCCGATCGATTTGCCACCGATCCCGCCAGGTGGCTGACTTGGATCGAAGAAGGAATGCAGCAAGACGAGGATGTACCCGCCAATTCCATCCAAGAACGCGCGATTCTTGTTCGCAAGTGCTATCTAAATCCCAACATGTTCCACCGCTTTCGCCCCTTCTTCATGCGCACGGCGTTCTCCGTTGTCGATTGCCCGCCTCTAACCCACCGCGGCAAAACAAGCTCCGACATTCACATGGTGATGGATATCCTGGACGCCATCAAGCATCCAACCCATTTTGAGGAGTTCATCATTCTATCGGGAGATGCCGACTTCACACCGGTAATCACCCGCCTGCGCACACACGATCGCCGCTCGACCGTGGTCACCATCGGACCCGCTACTATAGCCTACCAAGCAGCCGCCGAGCATGTCATAAACCAGGAAGCTTTCGTTCGACGCGCCCTGGGGATCGAGGGGGATTTGAGCGTGCAGCGCGATCCTCTTACGACAATGCCTGCGACTTGCACGGTTTCACCCGAAGTTATCGATGCCATTGCAGGCAAATTCTATGAGGCAGCAAGCACCAGCGGTGAGGTGCTTGCGACCGAATTGCCCCGCATTCTGAAGACCTTTCCTGAATTCACTCCCGACAGCAACTGGCTTGGCTTTTATTCCCTACGAGCCTTGACCCAGGAAGTTGTCGAACGGCGCGATGACATGCGCATGCGCGAAGGCAACCCTTGGCGAGTGGCTATGCAAATGCAGCCTGCCGTTTCCATTCTTGAAGAGGGCACCACCGCAATGCAAGAACCAGCGCTTATCGATGGCGCAGAATTCGCTCCCAGTGAGCATGAACTCAGAACAAGAATCCTACAGGTGGTGCAGAGAATCGTGGCCGAAAGCGATGAGCCAATGATGCTGGCCAAAGCTGCACATGAAGTTATCAAGGAATTTGGTGCTCAGATCGCACAGACGCAATGGGCCGGCGCGGGAACTTTCAAGAACCTCCTGCAAGGTTTGGATGCACCGGGGCTGCAATTCGTCACCTCGCCAGTTCCTGGCTACATCTTCGATCCAGCCCGGCACGCTCCTCCCGCGCCTATCGATCTCGACGAGGATTTTGCCGGATTCTCACAGGAGTTCGTGGCTTTCGTACGGCGGATCAATCAGGTCACTGGAATTCCCATTCTGTCACCCGTGCAGCTTCAAGTCGTTTTCGAAGCCATCTCGGAGCATCTGAGCGAACACCCATTTATACTGAACACCACCTCCAAGATCGTGCGCGATCGATGCATCGAGCGAGGTGAAATGATCTCCCACGGTCACGTATCCTCCATCCTGCGCGGGATCGATCACTCGGGGCACGTTCTTGGCAGGGACCCAATGAACGACACACCATCCAAGCTGGCAGCGAAATATCGCGATCATGTCCTAAGCCTGCTTGAGGAAGCGCAAGAGGAATTGACTGACGATGAGCTTGCGCTGCTCGACGAGTGGATCATCATCGATCCGGCCAGGGAAACCTCCGTATCCTGATGGCTCGACGCCTACACAACAGACGGATACCCACAAGCTATCTGCTTAACACCCCCAGCGGAGGCTCATTCGAGAAATGAGCCTCCGCTTATTTACTCCCACGCTTTCCCCGAGTCCCCATTGGCCATTCGAATAGTCAGGACCAGACTTCTTTGCCTTTTGGGTTGGCGACGCTCCCGACCGCCTGTGATAAAATCCCCGCATGAATAAACCCGAAGAAGATATCATTCCAACCGATGCACCGGAAACCGAAGAGCCCGGCGTATTCCGCTTCAAGCGAACGCACGTCTACAGCCTGCTGATACCATTGGCTTTTGTGGCAGGCCTTGCCAGCGGGTTCCTCTTTTGGGCCCGTGAAACCGCGCCCGCCGATCCTCCAGTCGAACGCTTCGACGTCAGCGTCGATGACGATCCCTCACTGGGGCCTGAAGACGCTGCGGTTACCATCATCGAATTCGGCGATTTCAATTGCGGCTACTGCCGCAGGTTCCATGATGAGATTTTCCCCGCCCTGCTTGGTGAATACCAGGACAACATCCGCTTCGTCTATCGCGACTTCCCCGTAGTGGGCGGAGGTGCGGTTGGCGCTGCCGCCGCGCATGCAGCCAACTGCGCTGGCGAGCAAGATGCCTATTGGGAATACCACAACGCTCTCTTCTCCGGCGCGCATAGCATGAGCAGTGAGGGATTCGAGCAGTATGCTCAAGATCTGGGCCTGGAGATCGCAGCTTTCCAGGAATGCCAGGAGAGCGACCGCTACATCGATGAAGTGATCGCTGATTACTCTGACGCAAGACTGGTGGATGTCACGGGCACACCCACGTTCTTCATCAATGGCCGGCTTCTGATCGGAGCGCAGCCACTATCCGAATTCTCGCGGATCATCGACGAAGAGCTGGACAGCTAATCAGCCCAGTACTCATCTGTAAAAGAACTCCCGCCACCTATGTGGCGGGAGTTTTGCAATTCGGTTCGCTTCGGATGATCAGCGCGACCATCCGACCTCTACCACGACCATCCTGTGATCCGACGCCAACGCATCTGCGACCCAAGCATCCATCGGCAGCAGCCCTCGCAGGAAGACGTAATCAATTTGGCTGCCTGGATTGATGGCCGGGGAAGTAGGAGGCGCGGGGTCATGGCCCAGAGCCACGAACGGTTCGATGAAATCGGCGTCCAGCACCGAGTGCGCAACTGCTTCATCCGGCCTGGCGTTGAAGTCGCCGCCAAATGCCGCCGGCGAACTGTCACCGATGAATTCCAGCGCCTCGTCGATCTGCCGCTGCGTATCTTCGTCTGAAAGCCCCATCCATATGCCGTAGAAATCAAGATCGCCCGCGGGAGCCTGCAGGTTGACGCCAACGATCCCTGTCTGCTCCTGCAAGCTGGTCAGCAATTGCTGCGTTGTGGGCGCGACTGGCCCGCGATAGAGCACGGCGATGCCCGTCAGGTGTTCCACTGCCGGGAGATAGGCGTCGTTCATACCCAGTTGTCTGGCCAGGAAGTAGGCATCGTCCACGCCATAGCTCGTCATCCTGCCCGCGTCTACCTCCTGCATGGCGATCACATCCACGCCGTTGGCCTCGATGGCGCGGACCTGGTCCTCCAGCGTGAAGTGCCATACGTCATCGTAGCCGTAGTGGATGTTGTACGTCGCAAGCCGCAAGCTCCCATCCTCGGGAAGCGGGTCGGCAGCATTGGGCCAGACCGATATCACTGCAATCACCAGCGCCAGCAGCCCGGCAAGCGCCGCCCACCAGGATCGCACCTCCACTCCCGGGGCAGGATCCGTCGCCGCGCGGTGCGCCGCAACGCCTAGCCAGAAGACTGCAATGGCCACCAGGTAGACCACCCATCCCATGCCTCGCATCTCAGGCAACGTGTAGGGGTAGGTGAAGGCGAAGGCATTGAGGAAATTCAAAACCATGAAGAGCAGCAATCCCAGTGCCAGCGATGTTCCTGCCCTTCGCAGCCGCGTGAGCGGATTGAGGAGCAGGTGCGCTAACCCGATAAGCGCCATTACTTGGGCGAGGATCAACGCCAGCGACGCACCCACCCCACTGACGAAGTATCCCATCAGCAATGCCGCTACGCATGTGACCGCGAGCACCAGCCGTGCGGTG
>DAOVIK010000417.1 GCA_030673735.1 Anaerolineae bacterium | reverse complement strand
TCTCATTTTCAGCTAGTTATTCCTCGCAGGTCGATCTTATCTGCTATCTTGTGGGATGGCAACCCGATCCACTTGTCAGGACCGGCTCGCACTCCCGCGCTCCTGCTGGCGCACGAATCCCCAAAGCGCGAAGCATCCTGCCGCCAATCCTATCCCAACACTGAAACTTGGCCATCGAATCCAGACGATGGCCAGCATCACCCCGGATATCGCCAGCAAGATATAGAGCCGGGTGACGTAGCGATGCGGACGCCCGGCGATGACCAGGCGCTGGTAGAGATGACTGCGATGGGGCTCGAGCACATTCTCCCCCCTCAGCAGCCGACGGATGAATGTGTAGGCTGTATCGAAAACGAACGGCCAGACCAGAAAAGCACCAGCCAGCACAAATCGAGGCTCGACTTGTGCTGCGACGATGGGCAGCAATGCAAGCGAATAGCCCAGGAAGGCGCTGCCTACATCGCCCATGAAGATGCGGGCCGGTGGCCAGTTGTGGCCCAGGAAACCCAGGCTGCTGCTGGCGATCAACAAGCCGAGAACGCTGACGAGGTTCTGATCACTGATCCACCCCAGAATGGCCCAACCCACGCCCGCGACAACCGCCTGACTGGCTGCGATGCCGTCGATACCATCCATGAAGTTGTAGGCGTTGGTCATGCCCACAATCCATACGAACGTTATTACCAGGCCTACCCACGTAAGATTGAAATCATATGGCCATGGGAAACCCAACGAGTGCCAGTAGCCCAATCCCAGAATGGCAATTGCCGCGGCCAGGCTGTGTGCGATCAATCGCACGGCAACCGGAAGCGGCTTCAGATCGTCTATCCAGCTGACCACTGCTACCAGCAAGCCACCCAGAACGTACACCAGAATCGCCGTCCAGGGCCATTGCTTGGTAAATCCGGCATAGAGTGTGAAACCGGCCAAGGTGACGGCCACAATCGCCAGGCCTCCTCCATGCGGAATGGGCCGATCATGCAGACTGCGAACATTCGGAATGGCCAGGACCGAGCGCCGTTCAGCCCACTTCAGCACCCATCCGACGCCTATATAGGAAAGCCCGAGCGCCGCGAGGCTGAGTAGCGCTACTGGCAGCATGCCTCACCACTCATCTTGCGATTTTCCTTCCGGGCTTGTGGAGCGTGGAGATCACCAATCAAAGCTCATCCTTCTCGCGCATCTCACGAATCGCCTCCCGCCATCCTTCCCCCAAGGAATACTCGGGAGTAAATCCCAATTCAGCTCGGATCTTGTGACTGTCGACAGCGATGTCTTCGGTGTACTTCTCGATCGTGGCGCGAGTCAAAGGCGATTTGCGCCCCACTAACCGCGCTGCGCCTTCAAGCAGGCCGGCAGCCATGGTCACCGGACCTACGGGAATCGAGATGCGCGGCGGCTTGCGCCCCAACGCCTCGCAGATGGCGGATATGATCTCGCTCATAGTATGGAACTCACCATCGGACACATTGAAGACTTCACCACCTACGGCAGAATGACTTGCTGCCAGCACGGCCGCCTGTGCAGCATCCTTGTCGTAGATCAGTGTCCGGCGGTTCTCCCCGGAGCCGAGGGGCAAGAACCGCCCCCGCGCCAGCGCGCTTACCAGTCGCCGGTAATTCCCCTTTGCGCGCGAACCGTAAATCGCGCCCATGCGCAGCACCGTTCCGATCGGTTGACCATCCGCACGCTTGGTGGACAGGACGATC
>DAOVIK010000324.1 GCA_030673735.1 Anaerolineae bacterium | reverse complement strand
CATGCTTACGGCGAGACGTCGGGCATCCTTCTCACCGCGAGGAAGCACAGCACAAACCAAGACGCTGATGTCGTCGCCAGGACGGCCATCGTCAAGCTTGATGGCTACATTGAGCAGGTGATCGGCCCAATGTGAGGGATCCGATATTTCCTCATTCAGCAGTTCTTGCAGACATCCGACGATGTCCATCGGCCTGCCGCGCCTGTCGCCGGCGTGCACCAGGCCATCGCTGAACATGACCGCCGTGAGGCCAAGATCGAGTGGCACCTCGCAAATCGAAGGGCGGATGTTCTGACGAGAACCAACAGCTTCGGAGGGAGCGTTCAGTAAGCGAATCGTGCCTTGGTCGATGAGTACAACCGGGGCTGGATTGTTGCGAGTGATGACAAGGCTCCGGCTGGTAAGATCAACGGATAGGATGTTCAGGGTTGCGATGACCTTGCCTGAGCGATGGGTGTAGAGGTAATCGGAAGCCGCGCGCGCGGCGGCTCCATCTCGAACGCCTTCCCCGAGCAGGCTGATGGCTTTGCGGGTCACGATGTTGGAGATTGCTTTTGCAGATTTGCCGGATCGTTGCCCATCGGCGAGAACGAATGACAAGCCACCGCCCGGACGCTCGATCATCTCCAGCGTATCGCCGCTTTCTGATGAGGCATACTTGCCGACTTTGGCGACGGCCACTCGGAATTCCATGATAGCTATTCTACATCTTGCTCAAATGGACGTCCACTCATAAGAATTCGGGGATAGAGCTGCTAAGGCCAGACCAAAGCATCTGCGCCACGCGAGGTTGGCAATCCGATCGCGGGCTAGCTCTGGACAACTTGCTCATGGATCCGAGACATGAGCATTTATCCGGCACAGGATCCATCGCGCGAGGTCCGCTTTAGAGGGATGTCATCGGTTCAACTTTCCCGTGTCAATCCATTCTAGCGCTCGGGAAAGATTATGCTCAAAATCCAATAGTGAATCGAGACGAATTGCCGATCCTTCGGGCCACATCTCAAAATAGGATTTGATCCTCTCCACTTCCTCCCATCCAGCAGGCGTCCAATCGGGCACATACACGTCGCGATTGTGCAGTCTCTCTTTCAATGTGTCGACATCAGAACAGTAGCAAAGAACGGGTCTGAAGGGAGAGCCCTGCAATCGCGCCATCTCTGCGGCCCTCTTTCGAAATCCTGCTCTTGGAAAGACAGCATCCAGGATCACACCGTTCCCCAAAGCAAGCTGCTGCTCGGCAGCATCGAACAGCAATTCATAACCTTCAGCCCCTTCTTTCCCCGCCATGCCTTGCTTGCGGAGCTGAGATTGAAATCGATCTTTGGATAGGATCAGGTATCGACGCTGCCTGGATATCTCAATTGCCAGGCGCGTCTTTCCTGTTCCGGGCAGGCCCGAAAGAAGAACCAATGGATCAGACATGCGAAACCATCAGAGATCGCCTAATGATATCAGGCGGCCGAATGGAGGAGCAACTTGCAAGACTACAGGGAATCAGTATACGTAGACGCGCGTTCCCAGGCTGTCTGCACGCATCTCCGTGAAGGGGACCACCGGAGTCGACCAGCGGTAAAGCCACTTGGCGTCGATACAACGCATGTTGATGCAGCCATGGCTCGATGGCCGGCCGAAATCGTCATGCCAATACGCGCCGTGGAATGCGACGCCGGTGGGGTGGAAGAACGATGTCCAAGGAACCCCCGGAAGCTCGTAGGCGGCCAGACTCGAGGTCAATCGACAGTCGCCCATATGGCGCAAAGGCATCTTGCGGTCGATCACATGGAGGCCACTTGGTGTGATGGTTGGGACGCCGTTGGGGCCGGGTTCCGTATTGGGTATGCCGCTGGATATCCGGGTTCGAAAGACAAGCTGGCCCGACTCGAAAGCTCGCAGGACCTGTTGCGCCAGGTCTATTTCGATGTGTTTCTGAATCGGAGGAACATCTGGCGAAAGGGGCGTGAGTTCACTCTCATGAACGCGCCTCAAGTGCTCGGCGCGCACGTAATAACGGACCCTCAGGGCATCGTCGAGCAATCCATACCACGATCGACCATCGACACCCTGCACGACCTCTTCGACCCAGGCCGTCGACTCATAATAGAGGCGGTAATAAGGTGTTGACGTCGGATCGGGGCGACTGTAGGAACGGGCGTAGGGAACGGAAATCTCGAAGACCGCGCCGGTCTCAGGAATGGAAGTTTCTGGCACCTGCGGATTCCATTGGACAGTCTGTATGCGGCCTGAGTGGACATAGCCGCCGGATGTGCGGTACCAACGAGGATTGTGGTACGGACCATCATCTGCCCGCACGCTCTCCAGTAAGGGAATCAGCTCATCGCGCTCGATGTACTCAAGCCACCTGGATTGGAAAGAGGGTTCGCGGTAATGGCCGATCACGGAGGTGGTGACGCGCCCCAAGCCGACTGGGCTCCGTTCGACCTCAGGAGGAATCGGACGAAACGCCGTAGCGCAGGCAGACAACGTTCCAAGCTTGAGGAAATCGCGACGATTGAGCTTTCGACTCATAGTCCTATTCTATCCGGCAGCATATGTGCCGACAATATGGATTCCATCCCATTGATTTCTTGCTGAGTGATCAGGCGACAGAGGTCTCCCGAATATCGATCAGCTTCTCAACGTTGTCCTTCACAGCTCCTTCGAGATCCTT
>DAOVIK010000066.1 GCA_030673735.1 Anaerolineae bacterium | reverse complement strand
GCTGGGGAAAACATGAAGATGATCCGCAATGGACGCCGCATCCCTGCTGAGCCGGCGGCGAACGGCCTGGCCCGCGCGATCGGTCCTGATGGCGATTTGGCGGCAGTCCTGGAGGCTGCGGAGGATGGCACGATGTGGCATCCCCGCAAGGTTTTTGCCAGATAGCTGAATCCATGGAACATGTGCGAGACCTACGATCGCTGAATCTGGATGGCTGTGAACTGACCATAGGCTCCTTTGATGGCGTTCATCGCGGCCATCAGGCGCTTATCGCGTCTATGACAGCGGCAGCAAATGAAACAGGCCTGCCGCTTGTGGTCCTCACATTCTATCCCCATCCCTCGGTGGTTCTCAGAGCGCGTCAGCCGGCATTCTATATCACCCTCCCGGAGGAAAGGGCATCCTTGCTCGGTGAGTTGGGGGTCTCCGTTGTGATCACGCAGCGTTTCAACCAGGCGCTTTCACGAGTGAAGGCGGATGCGTATCTCAAGATGCTAAGGGAGCATCTTGGCTTCCGCGGCCTGTGGATAAGCGAGAATTTTGCACTGGGGCACAGGCGTGAAGGGAATCCGCTCTACTTGGAAGAAGCCGGCAAGCGCATGGATTTCAAGCTGCATGTGATCTCTCCTTTTCTCATCGATGGAGAAATCGTGAGTTCAACGCGCGTTCGGGAGGCGCTTCGCTCAGGTGATGTTGCACGAGCTGCGAGCTATCTCGGCAGATCGTTCGTGCTTCCGGGAGTTGTCGTCAAGGGCTCCGACAGGGGCAAGTCACTCGGATTCCCCACGGCAAATCTCTCCATATGGAAGGAACGCGCATGCCCGGGCCCGGGCGTTTATGCATGCATTGCCCAAATCGAGGACAAGCAGTGGCAGGCGGTGACGAACATCGGCGTTCGTCCGACATTTGACAATGATAAACAAAGGACGAGGGTCGAGACGCATTTGCTCGATTATGAAGGCGATCTGTACGGGCAGGTGTTGCGCCTGACGTTCATCGACCGGCTGCGGGACGAGCAGCGTTTTCCCGATGCCGCAGCGCTCATCCGGCAGATTGAGCGAGATGTTCGGCTGGCTCGGCGGCGCTTGAGTAATGCCATCATCGAGAAGCAGCATGGCTGAGGATTTCCAGCGCCGTATTTACATGCTCAGTCCGCACCAACTGAGCCAAGAGACCATCGCGGTGACCTTTGCCAAGACTTCCCGGTCGCCGCTTTCATTTCGTGAGATCGCCGCAGAGCTGAGCGCCGAGGAATCGGCGCGCTTCCACGAAAAGTGGGTCGTCGGCTATGGGCATGCCTCGGTGGCGGAGCATGCGGTGTTACACGTCGCCTTCGAGAACGTTTCGCGCTTGGCCATAGAGTGCATCGAATCCAACCGGCTGGCCTCGTACACCGAGAAATCCACCCGCTATCAAACTTGGGGCCTCAAGGCATATCACACCCCCGAGGAACTCAGCGGAACCCGCTATGAGAACCTCTACCGGACGACCTGCGATCTGTTGTTCCGTAGCTACCGGGCCTCGCTTGAACCTGTGCGCGAGCGCATTCGGGAGAAGTTTCCCCTCCTCGAGGATGAGGATGATGCAAAGTGGGATGTGCGAATTCGTTCAAGCTACGTCGACGTCTGCCGCTTCCTGCTTCCGGCGGCAGCGCTGGCCAATGTTGGAATGACGGCCAACGCCCGTGCGCTGGCACACGCGATCCGCAAAATGCTATCTCATCCGCTGGAAGAGGTGCGCCAGATCGGCCAGGCGGTTCAGGCGGTTGCACAGAACGAGGTCCCCACGCTGTTAAGATACCTCGAACCCGTTCCATATCTGCAGGAAACAAGCCGCGATCTGGAAACCCGCGCGGCGGATCTGGCTAACGACGCCCCGCAGGAAGCGGTGCGCTTGCACTCTCACGATCCCGAAGCCGAGCTCCAGGTTCTGGCCGCGGCTCTATTTGCCCATACGACATGCTCTTATGAGAGTGCCCTATCTCACGTGCGCAAACTCGACGAGGGTGGTCGAAACGAATTGGCAAGGTCCATGTTGGGAAAGCTGGATCGGTTCGATGCACCGATGCGCGCCCTTGAACATGCCAACTACACCTTCGAAGTCCTCCTGGATCAAGGAGCCTACCTCGAGCTCAAGCGGCACCGCATCATGACACAAACGCCGCAGAAGCTTTCGGCGGAATTTGGATATGCCGTCCCGCGCCTGATCGTCGAGGCGGGACTTGAGAAAGACTATCGGGAGGCCATGCGGGAGGCAGCGGAGACCTATCAGAAGCTCGCGGCGTGGAACCCGCATGTAGCGGCCTACGTGGTTCCCAATGCATTCAACCGGCGGGTATTGATGACGCTCAATCTGCGCGAGTGCTATCACCTATGCGAACTGCGTTCGCAGTCCAATGCGCATTTTTCGATCCGGCGAATTGCATTGCGCATGGCAGAACTGGTCAAGGAAGTGCATCCTACGTTGGCGGGCTTCATGCGCCTTCCGAACGACGATTGGCGTGAGATCGAGAGAGAGCACTTCTTCCAGGTTTGAGCTCAAACTCCCAAGACTGATCTTGCAAACCAAAATGAGACAACGAGGGCAGAAGTTACTCTGCACGCGCACTTGATCGATGCAAATAAGAAACCTCCGATCACTCACGAGCATCGGAGGTCGCAGTTGCGGAGAGCTGAGCTGACTTCAATCAGGAGGCATCTCAACCTTTTCCAATCGTTCTTCCGCAAGCTTCACATATTCGGGATTGATCTCATAGCCAACGTATCGGCGGCCAAGCTTCTTTGCCGCGATGCATGTTGTGCCGGAGCCGCAGAATGGATCCAGGATTATGTCCCCGTGATAGGTATAGAGTTCGATCGTACGCCGCGGCAGATCTTCTGGAAAAGGCGCTGGGTGGCCGACTTGACGTGCCGAAACCGCGGGAAAGGTCCAAACGCTCTTGGTCCAATCGAGAAAGTCCTCGCGGGAGATCGTACTCTCGCGTCCTCTGGCGGGGCGTGAGAAATCATCCTTGGAAAAAACGAGTATGTACTCGTGTACATCTCGAAGCACCGGATTGGATGCCGAGAGCCAGGATCCCCAAGCCGTTGAACTGCTGGCGCTGCTGGCCTTGTTCCAGATGATCTCGCCCCGCATCAGGAAGCCGATCTCCAACATGTCCTCGATAATAAACGAATGCAACGGAATATAGGGCTTACGGCCGAGGTTGGCGATGTTAATGCAGGCTCGGCCTCCGGTCACGAGAACGCGATAGGTCTCGGATAGAACACGTCGGAGCAGGCCGCGGTATTCGTCCAAGGTCAGATCTTCGTCATACTCCTTGCCCACATTGTAGGGTGGCGAGGTCACCATCAGATGCATGCTCATGTCCGGCAGCTCGGACATTTCCTCAGAGGATTTGGTGAAGATGCGATCAAGGGCTTCCTCAGGGATGGGATTCTCGATGAATTCAGCACTGTCCTTGGTCTTGCGCTCTTGATACAGGCGGCTGCGGTAGAAGGGTGAGGAATCGTGACTGGCTCTCCCGGGAGAACCGAATGGACTTGTGGAAGTTCCGGAACTCTTACGCTTGCTCACGAAGTCTCCTGGTTGGCGCCTGATCAGCGCTTGGGTCGGAAATAGCCGAAGCGCTTGAGCGCCCTCTCGTCGTTGCGCCATCGTGGGAGCACACTTACCTTCAGATCAAGGTAAACCTTGCGACCCGACATGGCCTCGATTTCCTTGCGGGCGAGCGTACCGATCTCTCGCAGCATGTGACCTTGCTTGCCGATCACGATGCCCTTCTGGGATTTGCGCTCGACAAATAATGTAGCTTGGACATAGGCTCCATGCTCATTGCGTTCCTTGTATTCGTCAATTCGTACGGCGATGCAGTACGGAACCTCGTCGCGCAGTAGCTCCAGGCAGGCGGCGCGGATCATATCTGCGGCGATATCGCGCTCGTAGGCATCGGTGATTTCGTCTTCGGGATAATAGCGTGGACCTTCGGGCAGAACCTCGATGAGACGCTGCAGCAGGCGGTCGCAGTTGTCGCCGCGAGTGGCCGAAATGCTCAGCTTTTCGGCATCCGGCACCAGATTATCGAACGCTGCGAGCCTCTCCTCGAGATCCTCCATCGCCACGGTGTCTTGTTTGTTCAAGGCGCAGAGAATCGGAGCAGAACCTTCATACGCCAAGATACGCTCGGCCACGCGCTGATCATCCGTTGTTGGGGGCCGGCTCAGATCGAAGATCACAAGCAGCGCGTCAGCGTCCTCGAGCGCGACTGCGGCCGTGACGTTCATGCGTTCCCCCAGAACGTGCTTGGGCTTGTGAATGCCGGGTGTATCGACGAAGATCACCTGAGCATCAGGAAGCGTCAGTATCCCAAGCTGTCGCCGGATCGTTGTCTGAGCACGCGGCGAGACGGGGGCCACTCTGTGCCCCAGATAGCGGTTGATGAGTGTGGATTTGCCCACGTTGGGCCGCCCGATCACGGCAACGAAACCTGAGCGGTGGCCTTCGGGAACCGTATTTTCCATGCCAGTCCTATTGTCCAGGGAAGCGCGCGCGCTGTCAAGCAGAGGCACTCGCCCTGGGTGTGCCAAAACAAGTTGCCAAGTGTGTAGAGGATCAGATTGCGCAAATCGAGTCCCCAATGACTACGAAATCCAGCCCTGGCACTCAAGGATGATTGCCGGCAAGCTCTTTTTGTGGTATTCAATTCATTCATGACGCGCCCGAGGGGAGAAACCTATCCCGGCTATACGTCTGCCGGGGAGAATGCACCATGCATCATCCTGGCCCATGGGCTCGCCCCCAAGGTTTCGCTGCTTGTAAGACTGATTGACATGGTTGCCAGATTGTGCTTTGGGAAAGCAAACTAGACTTAAACCTGTGACGGGTCAATGACATCTTCTCTTGCAAGATCCAAGCGCTTCATCTGTGCAATCCTTGTAGCCGCGATCATGAGCATAACGGCTTGTGGGGGAGCGCCACCGACAAATCCCCCAGCTGGACCTATCGCTACAAGTACCCCCATCGCTGGCCCGCAGGCGACTCTGCATGCTTTGCAAACGGCCAGTGCTCCAACACTCTCAATGACAGTGACGCCAACATCGACGATAGTGGCCCCAACAAACCTAATGGTAACCTCAACGCAAACACCAACACCCACCCCCACAGCGACTCCCGTCGTCCAAGTCGAAGGACCGTTTTCATACGGAGAGTCAAGTCTTGGGTATCCGTTGCTCTACTTTCGTATCGGCTATGGTCCAAGAGCACTCATGATTGCCGGGGGGATTCATGGGGGATATGAGCTAAACACCGTTATCTTGATGAGCGAGATGTTGGATGCCCTGGATGCCGACCCCCAGCTAATTCCCTCCGACGTGACTTTATACGTCATCCCTTGCATCAATCCGGATGGTGCGGTCGGAGGACCTGGAACACTTGCCGGAAGGCTGAATGGCAATGATGTTGACCTGAACCGGAACTGGGATTACATGTGGCAGCCGATGTCCACCCATGGAGAGTACCCGGTTTCAGGGGGGACCGCGCCGTTCTCGGAGCCCGAGAGTTCAAGCCTGAGGGATTTGATCCTCGAGCTGGAAATCGACGCAGTGATCATATACCACAGCGCGATGTCGGCGGTTTTTCAAGGAGTCGGCACGGGCACCTCAGACACCGTTGAATTGGCGCTGATGCTGGTTGAGGAGACGGGCTATCGTTACGCACCGACTCAAGTCGATTACCCACCCACGACAGGCAACGCCATCGATTGGATGACCGTCAACGGCATCACCGCGGCCGAAATCGAACTCACCAACCACACAGACATTGATTGGGAAGCTAATTGGAGAGCGCTGTTGGCGTTCTTGAACTGGCGTCCGCAGCAATGATCCTTCCGCGCAGCACGCACAACCCATCCTCATTCGAACGCACATAACCTGAAGAGTAGGCTTCTTATCACAACGAGTGCTATCGAGGCGCATGCATCGATAAGATTGGCCTGATGCGGCGCCTATTCTTGACACGCGCAGACGGGGTCGTTATGATGTACCGACATAACGCCATGAAGAAGATCCTTAGGTCTTTCATGCAGATTACATTCACGCTTTGCGCCTTGCTTCTTGCAGCCTGCCAGGCTCAACCGGAGCAAGTGCTTCGTCTGGCTACCACGACCAGCACATATGACTCGGGGCTGCTGCAAGCCATCCTGCCCGATTTTGAAACTGAATACGGGGTGCGCGTGGACGTGATCGCCGTCGGTACAGGCCAGGCGATTGCCATGGGCGAGCGGGGGGATGCCGATGTACTCATGGTCCATGATCGTGTGAAGGAGGAAGCATTCGTGGACGAAGGGCACGGGCTGGCGCGCTATCCCCTTATGTACAACGACTTTGTGATCGTGGGCCCGGCGGACGATCCGGCAGGCATCCGAGGCATGGGCTTGGCCAGTGAGGCGATGGCGCGCATTGCTTCTGCGCGGGCAACGTTCGCTTCTCGCGGCGACGATTCAGGGACTCATGCGCGGGAGATGACGCTTTGGCTTGCTTCCGGCATCCAGCCGGATCCCTCCTCCGGCTGGTATCTCTCGATCGGACAGGGCATGGGAGAGACGCTGCAGTTTGCCAGCGAGCGGCGGGCCTACACACTCAGCGATCGAGGAACCTATCTTGCCATGCAAGAGAACCTGATCGATCTCGTCGTGCTGGTCGGGGGCGAGTCGCTCGCTCATAATGCCGACCAGAACCTCATCAATCCGTACTCGGTGATTCCGGTCAATCCCGCCCGGCATCCACAGACACCCAAGGAAGTATCCATGCAATTTGTGGAGTGGATCCTCTTACTGGATACGCAGGAGCAAATCTCGACCTTCGGTGTGGATCAGTACGGGCAGCCGCTCTTTTACCCGGATTCAGATCACTGGAGATCGGCGCATCCCTAGGAGGGCGCAAACGTGTCGATTTGGGACACATTGATAGAAACTCTTAACCAGGGCGCCTCGACTGGATCGGAGCTGCTGCACATCATCCTGCTCACGCTTCGCGTATCAGGATTGGCGCTCCTCATCAGCGCGGTCGTCGGCATTCCTGCCGGCGCGTGGCTGGGCGTATCACGCTTTCCTGGCCGACGAGTCGTGGTAGCTGCGATCTACACTGGGATGGGATTGCCGCCGGTCGTGGTTGGTTTGGCTGTGTACATGATCCTTTCCCGCAGCGGACCACTCGGCGATTTAGGTTGGCTCTTCACGCCTGCGGCGATGGTGACGGCCCAGGTCTTACTCGCCATGCCTCTGATCATCGGGCTCACGAACGCGGCCATCGAATCCTTGGATCCCGATCTGCGTCTCCAGCTTCGCTCGATGGGTGCCAATCGCCTTCAAGAGATCGGAGCAATGCTCGGGGAAGCTCGTGATGGCGTGATCGCGGCGGTTGCTGCGGGATTTGGAGGGATCGTTTCAGAGGTCGGAGCTGCAATGCTGGCCGGCGGGAACATCGAGGCGCAAACGCGCGTGCTGAGCACTGCCATCGTCCTGGAGACGCGCCGCGGTAATTTCGCACTGGCCCTTGCCTTAGGTGGGGTATTGCTCAGTCTCACGTTTGCAATGAGCATTCTTCTCATTCGTTTACGGCACAGAGCGGTATGGACATGGAAGTAGTGGCCAACAGCTTCCGATTGCATGGATTGCGTAAGTCTTACGCCGGGCGTGAGGTCCTGAATGTGGCGGAGTTGGAGATCAGGCGCGGCGAAACGCTTGCGATCGTCGGCCCGAACGGCGCAGGCAAATC
>DAOVIK010000242.1 GCA_030673735.1 Anaerolineae bacterium | reverse complement strand
CGTAGCGAGAGCCATGGATGTGGGAGCGGATGACTACATGGTGAAACCGGTCCATGCCACGCTGCTCGCCTCACGATTGCGCTCGCTTGTCCAGCAGCACTCGCTAAGACAAGCTGCCTAGCACAATCCCATCTATCTGTCCCCTCTGTATTGCGATTCTTCTTATTTCCTCAGAGAGTGGCTCTTGTGGCGCCTCCATCGAACATGAGAGCATGGCCGTGAATGAAGGAGGCCGCGGGCGAGGCCAGCCAGGCGATCGTCCGGCCAAATTCCTCAACGGTTCCCATGCGCCCAAGTGGCACATCGATAGTGACCTGATCCGCTTGTTCTTCCGTAGTCGTTCCTCTCCGCTCAGCCCGATCAGCCAATAATTCCTCAACGCGTTCGGTCTTCGTCCACGTCGGATTGATCGAATTGACGCGAATGCCCTTAGGTCCCAGCTCGTTGGCAAGGGATTTCATGAGGCCGATGACCGCCAGCCGAATAGAACTCGAGAGGATCAGGTTCTCGATCGGCTGCTTAACAGAAATTGATTGCACGGCAACGATGCTGCCGGATCCGTGCTCGATCATCTGCGGTACGACAGCATAACACAAGCGCACGGCGCTCATCAGGGTCAGATCGACAGCGCGCTCCCAGTCTTCGGGCGATAAGCCCAAGAAATCGCCTGGCGGAGGACCTCCAGCGTTGATGATCAAGATGTCGATGCGACCAAAGTGTTTGAGCGTCGCATCGACCAGGAGTTTGATATCGTCTTTCTGGGACACGTCAGCCTTCAAAGCCAGCACGTCACTCCCGGTTTCCTTGCGTATCTCAGCGGCGGTCTGCTCGATGAGATCGCTGCGCGAACAAATGGCAAGTTGTGCACCTTCGCGCGCCAGCGCGAGGGCAGCGGCCTTTCCCAGGCCGCGAGATGCTGCTGGAATCAGTGCAACCTTGTCCTTCAATCCCAGATCCATGGTGTCTCCTTTCTCCCAGGCAGGATGATTCTTAAAGTGCTATCCGCGCAGTGGGACCTACGCTCTTCCGGGACAGATCATCAACCGCGAGAGCTTGGCCCGGAATTCAAGCGCGGCTCATGGTGTGCGATATCCAGGGCGTTGTCTGCCGAGCACCAGTGTCATCAGATAAGGGTATTCATCCAAAAGGGATTTCCGACAGGATCCTGCAGCCGGTGTTCAGCGGAAAGTGATTCTGCTGTCGATAATCTGCACATCGGGCCGACGAGATTCGATCCAGGACGGTATCTTAGACAGCACGCGCTCCGCGTGGCGGCCATCGTTGCTTACGACAACGCAGGCGATCGATGACATGCGGTGGCTGTCGTTTTGGCCGATCTCGGCCGCCGAAACGTTGAATTCGCGGTGCAGGCTGTTGAGCAGCGGCTTGAGACGACTGCGCTTCTGCTTCAACGATGCGCAACCAGGGAGGTGCAATTCAATCACGAGGGCACAGACATGCATGATTCACTACCAATGGATTATTGATGCCAGTTGAGTATTGGCGATATAATACCGCAACTATGCAAAGAATACCGCGTTGGCTCCCAATCTTACTTGTCGTCCTGGCGTTGATCATTATCGGCTTTTGGCTGTCGTCGTCCCTGCGCACTGCGTCACAGCCAATAACTGATTTAGGAAACCAACTCGGGACGCAAGTCTCACAGCTATTGCATCCCTCACCAACGGTGATCCCGGATCCGGTCACGATCGTGCGCGAAGTGCGCGCCATTGCTCGACTGGAGACCATACAATACACGGTCGAAAAGGTGATCACTGGAGAGACAGGCCAGGGCGTCTTCGGGTTCCTGTTCGGCGATCGGCTGCTTTTCGTGGCGCATGGCGTGGTGATTGCCGGCGTAGATCTGAGCCAGATGACGGTGGGGGATATCTGGTTTGATGACCTGGGAACGGTCGTGGTTCGTCTTCCAGAGGCGGAAATCTTCATCGCCACGCTGGATAATGAAAAGTCGTATGTCTATGACAGGGACACCGGGCTCTTCACACACGGCGACATGCACCTCGAATCGACGGTCCGGCAAGCAGCAGAGGTCGAAATCGAGAATGCGGCCTTGGAAGATGGGATCCTGGTGCAGGCCAGAGTGAACGCAGAAAACTACATCTCCCATCTGCTGCGTTCCTTGGGACACGAGGATGTGATCTTCGATGACGCCGAATCCGTCGCCACGCCGACGCTCACACCGTTGCCCTTAATTTCCCCGACGCCGGGAGAATGATATCCGGAGCTCTTGAGTAGATCACTCACTCCGCCAGGGCTTGGACCTGGCGGTTTTCTTTTGGGGATAGTGGGGACCGAATGTATTGCAGACATTGACCGAAGATTTCCAGGTTGAGCGCGTAGCATGGTGTGGGGGCAGGATTACTCAGACGCGTGCAAGCCACTCGTGATTTGCGAAGCGTGAGGCCACAAGCTCTTCAGCGCGCTGTTCTTCCTCGGAGGAGATATCACCGCGAACGAACTCGATGCCCAAGGAACTGGAGAAGCCTTCTGTAATAGCTTGAGCCGCTTGTAGCCAACTGGGTGGGTTTCCCAGCAAATCTGCCGCTGTCGATGCGGTGGTCTGTAGCAAGGCAGCAGCCTGCTCGCGCTCGCCCTCGCTTGCGAAGGCCAGGACCTGGCAAACGCGCGTGATGTCCCCCTTCAAAGGAAGAGATCCATGCTGAAGAATGCCTCCTCGGCGGCGTACCTGCGCGCTGCCGATCAGCTTCTTACCATGAACCGTGATTTCGTATGCACTCGGGATCTGGAAGCAAACCGGGCTTGGGTGCCGCTCGCTATCGTCTTGTGCCTCGGCATGTACTTCGGGTTCGAGCTCCAGCAACGAAAGCGCTGCCGCAAGACCACGGCTGAAATGGCGGTAGCTATCCAATAAGCCTCCGGCGAAGTGCGGGTTGCTTGCCGGAGCGATCAGAGCGTACGTGAGTTCGTCGCTGTGCAAGATGGCGCGGCCGCCTGAAGACCGCCGCACCAAATCCCAGCCCGAGGCTTGCAGCCGATGATGGTCTACGTCGTCAAACGGTTGAGCGTAGCCCAGCGACAGGCAAGCAGGCTCCCAGGCATACAGCCGCAGGGTGGGTAGAGAGACGCCCTTCGCGGTAGCATCAAGAATAGCTTCATCGAGAGCCATGTTCCGGGCTCCCGTCGCAGGAGGGGAATGGATAAGGCGCCATTTGGCGGGTTTGGAGGGTGGCATGTGGAGATTATAAACCCGGCGGGCGCCAGGTTTTTCTCTGTTCTGGTGGATGTGGTAAACTGCCCTCTCGCGGGAACTGTCAATTCCCTGAAGGATCGATCAAGGTACGCAAAGGCTGTTCAGTATTTCGGACGAGCATGCGCGCATAT
>DAOVIK010000082.1 GCA_030673735.1 Anaerolineae bacterium | reverse complement strand
GTCAACGATGGCGGCAGCGTTGCGGTCGGCGTGGGAGGGGAGTGTGTCGGCGTAGCGCGGAACCCTTCCAGGAAGCCGCAGGCGGCCACGAACACGGGCAAGAGCAGCATAACGACGGCTGAGCATCGCTTCATGGCAGTCACCTCAGTAGACCCGCAATATAGGGAAGAAAGGCCTTAACTGCCAGGAACCGCGCTGTCTTGGAGAGTGCAGATAAGCTCACAGTTTGGCCCAGAAGCGCCATAGAAGGCTTCTAAGCCTTCTTCCTGCGTTTCAGGAGTCTGGGGGGGGGTCTGGGTTCAGGAGATCAGCAAATCGCAGCGCAACAACCTGATGCATTGGCCGGCATTATCATTCAAAATGTGTCCTTGAAGCCAGCAGTGTGCAGCGCTTCGGCTTCCCTCAGGAATACATCAGGGGCCTGCCATTTAGCGACAGGCTCCTGATGCAAGGCGCGCTCAGCGCGCCATGACTCACGCTATTTCTTGAGCGACTTCAGCCAGCGTTCGACCTCACTCCCGGCGACCTCTCGCGCGCCAAGGCCAAATGCCAGTGCGGCGGCGATGGCGATCGCGCCCAGGATGATCCCGAACGAAAGGTTGACGATGTCCTCCGCAATCCCCACCTGACGCAGCGCCAATGCGCCGGAGAAGACGATGATGGCGATGCGAGCGCTGGGCGCTAGGATGTGCGCTTGAGAACCCCCAGTATCACGGATCACGGATTCGGCCAGCCCGGCAAGGTACAGACCCAGGCCGAAGATGACCAATCCAAGCATAACGCCTCCAGCTCCGACCAGGAACCGGGAAACCAGATCCGCCAGGATTGTGAAGCCCAGCAGATTGGCCGCTTCGATCGCGGCAAAGAACATCACGGCGATGACCGTTAGGTAGCCCATTATCTGGGACGGTGTGCGACGGCCTTCGGTTTCTTCTCCGCTCCCGAGACCAATCCACTCCAGGACCTTGTTGAAGCCGATTCCTGTAAGCACATTGGTGACGAAAGTCCCCAAGAGCTGGGCCACAAAATAGGCCACTCCGATCAAGAGGAAGGCCCCGAATATCACCGGAAGCGCGTTGAGTATCGTTCCCAGCATCCTGGATGCCGGCTCGGAAACGGCCTCAATCTGCAGCGCGTTCAGTGAAGAAATAGCGATCGGAATCAGGATCAAGACGTAGACCACTGTCGCAATCACGGATGAGAGCCGCTGTCCGCCCAACGCAGTCGAGATTCCGGTTCGCTCACCCAGTCGGTCGGTGCCAATGCCCGCCAACAGATTCGAAGTGATCCGGCGGACGATACGCGCTGCTAGCCAACCAACGAGGAGGATCAAGCCGGCGCCAAGAATGTTGGGCAGCACGCCAAGGATCTCATCTACCATACCTTGTACCGGATCGAGAAGACCCTGCAGCCCCAAAGCTCCCACGATGGCCGGCAGAAAGAGAAGGAACACCAGCCAGTAGACGACATTCCCCAGCGTTGAGCTCAGCTCAACCTGATCGGAGGTATCTATGTCAGCCTGGCTCGAAAGCCGCTCATCCAGCTTAGCAAGCTTCAGCAAACGCACCACCACAAGCTTGAGGGCAGTGGCGATCAGCCATGATGCCAGCAGTAATGCTGCGGCTCCCAGAAGCGCGGGAAGATAGGCGAAAAGCTGTTCCAACAGCTGGTTGATGGGTTCGGCGACGATCGCCAGATTCAATGACTGTAGAAAGGCAACGACCACAAACAACATGATCAGGTAGAAGACGACCTTGCCTCCCCAGCGAGAGGCGTCTACACGGTCATCTTCGCCGTCGTCATCTTCATCGCCGCGGATCAATCTTGCAATGCGGTCGTCAATGCTCGTGCGGCGCAGGAGCCGACGGGTGATCGCCGATCCCAGCAGCGCGATCAGCCACCCCCCAACGAGGATGCCGATCGCCCCCAAGGCGGTCGGTAGATATCCCCAGAGGGTCTCTAGGAACTCAATTATGTATTCGTCCATCCTTCAATCCTCCTTTATGAACGTGTTCAAAGCGCGAATTAGGGCCGTTCGATAACTGCAGGTCATGGTAAGACAAACTCACCTTGCCAAGCACCTTGATCGTCATCTTCACAGACCCGCTCCTTGTCCTTCCACTATTCATCCTGAATAGCAGTCTTGCACGAACGCTGGGCGCTTATCTCCGTGGCCGTCATTTCCGGCCACTCAGATCGCCGCTATCACCTAATAGCCAACAGTGCGATCTTCATTATAACAGCCGGATACCGCGTTCCATGATCCGGCTGATGAATTTTAGATAGATACCCTTTGTGCGAGCTGGAAGCTCCTTACCTATTTATAGAAAATGGGTCTAGCACAATTCTTACAACTTGGGGGAAGTTCTTGCAGATTTCTTGCTCCGGGTGAATAGAGAACGCAGCGGATGGCAGAACACAATCGCATAGAAACTGGGCGCCGCGCATCATCGACCGTTACACTTGACAGCTGGGACAGAAGTACGAAGCACCGCCGAGGAAGCGTATCTTATCGATCGGGGTACTGCAATCCGGACACGGTTTTCCGACAACTTTGCTGTGCAGAATCCTCTGGTAGCCACCGGGCTGGTTGTACAGATCCCGCTCGCAATCCCTGCCTCCCGATGCTGCGGCTTTCGTCAGCATATCGCGAGCCGCGGCGTGAAATGCCCGTCGCTCGCTAGCATCAAGCTTAAGCGCCCTCCTTCGGGGATGGATCTTGGCGCGAAAGAGTATGTCCTGCAGGCATCCATTGCCGACGCCCCAGATGCCGGGCTCGCTGATGGCGAAGTATTTGACGAATCGCTTGTCTTCCTCATCAAGCTCGGCGAACAAGCCCTGGAAGTGCTCAAAGGTGTACTCGTCGCTGATCGGCGATACTCTTCTTTCGCCAACGTGAGGATGGTCAGCGAGCTCGGATGGGTGCAGGAGCATGACGTTGCCCCATCCCGAGACTGTGACGGACAGATACGTATCGTCCTCGAATTGCAGCAGGAGCTGATGCTTCTTGGGCAGTGTCTCATCGCTTTGGTGATAGATGATTCGTTCCCCGCCCCCACCAAGGATAAGAAAATGATCTTTGCCGACCGCGGTGAGGATCGCGTTGCCGTGGTCCCGCGAGCTTCCAAGCGTGCTGCCCCTGAGAATGGATTGGTACGCCTTGGCGGGTCGTGTGTAAAAGGCGAACTTATGTGGCGAGCTGCCACGAACGATGGTCTTGATGCGCTTGTCCTTGAGTTCCTGATCCATCTGGCGCGCGATGGTCACGGCTTCCGGCAATTCGATCATCGCTTTCCCTCCTCGGTCCTTGCCGTGATGAGCTTATCCGACTTGAGCCGATCTCCTTCATGCGGGGCGGTCGGTGGATTGCGTGGCGCGGCTGGCGGGTCTGAGAAAGATCAACACGAGCAGCGCGCCGATCAACAGCACGACACCATTCAAATAGAATGGGATACGCTCCCCAACCATGTCGTAGAGCCAGCCTCCGACGAGGGGCCCGGCAATCGCGCCCAAGCTTGCAGCAAGAGTATAGAGGCCATATCCCCTGCCGCGCACGCTGCGTCCGGTGAGATCAGCGACCATGGCTTCCTCGGCAGGCGCGGCGATAGCCCAGCCCACACTTTCAACCGTCCAAAGCACTGCCAGCCAAATAAGGTTGGGCAGCAGCGGGAGCAAGAACGAGAGCAGGCCTGAGCCAATCAAGCCGATCGACATCAGTCTGGTACGGCCGAAACGATCGCTCAACTTCCCCAAACGAGACGGTAGATAGCTGGACACGATTCCGGATGGGATGATGGCCAACACGAGCGTCGCGATGTCGGTCGTGAAGCGGTCCTGCAGGAAGATCAAGAAGATGGGCCGGATCATCGAGCTCGATGCGGCAGTGACGAACACGATCGTCATGAGCTTGTACAGCTGCGTGGAGAGCTTTTCGGCCCGTTCGTCCTTCGATACTGAGGTGGGCCGTGTCTCGGGAACGTTCTTCCAACCGAAGTATGCGCCCAGCGCAGCCAGCGCAGCGTACGCAAGGAAAACGGTCTGCCAGCCGATGTCTTCCGGCAGGATCGTGAGCAGCACGAATCCGGCGACGCCCCCATAGAGCTGCCCTCTGGCCGTGGCCTCATCCACGTGCCCGACAGCTCCGCCTCGCTCGTCCGAAGCCGCAAGATCGGTGGCGATGGTGTAAGCGGAGATCCACATCATTGCCGAACCCAAGCCGCGCAGCATCTGGGCGCCGAGCAGCCCTGGGATGTCAATGGCGAAGGCAAAGATCAGCATCGAGCCGGCGAAGCAAACAATAGCGGCCACAAAGAAGCGCTTGCGCCCCAGACGATCAAGCCCGATGCCTACCAAGGGTCGGAGCAGCGCGACGGCGATCGCCCAGATCGAGAACAGGCTGCCAATTTGCACGGCGGAAGCACCAAGCTCCTTGCCGTAAATCGGCAGAAAGAACTCCAAGAAGGCGAAGGCAGCTGATCCCAACAGAATCGGATAGTGGATCGTGCGGATCATGTTTGCGGTTTGCTTGGTGTTTTGCGGCATGCTCTTCCTCGCGGCAATGCCCTAGGTTCTACTCCCTGCTGGCAATGGCACATGAGATGCGCCCCATGTGGGAGCCTCCAAGTCATTCTGCCAGGTGGTTGTGTATCAGGCAGCCTTCTCCAGCAATTCCTCGCCGGTGAGAGCTTCGTACACCGCAAGCACGGCCGAATTGTCCAAATCGCGCATGCCAAGCTGCAGCATAGCTTCGAAGAGTTGCGTATGCACGGAAGCAGAGGGAAGGGGCATGCCATAGGTGCGCGCGGTATCGAGCACGATGCCCAGATCCTTGTGCATCATGTGCGCCTTGAAGCCGGGTTGGCGATTTCCGGCGAACAGGCGCGGCGGCTTGACGTCCAGCGTCCAGCATTGCGCCGCGCCCCCCTGGATGGCATCGATCACGAGGCTCGCATCGACGCCCGTACGCTGGGCCAGAATCAGCAGCTCGCCCATGGCAACCATCTGTGCCGCGACCATGATTTGATTGCAGGCCTTGGCCACTTGGCCGGCCCCGCTTTCGCCGACGTAGATGATGCTCTTGCCGATGGCCTGCAGCACCGGCAATGCTCGATCGAAAGCATCTTTCGGGCCCCCGACCATGATGGCCAACGTGCCCGCTATTGCACCCACATCGCCTCCGGAGACAGGCGCGTCCAAGGCATGGATCCCCTTGGCTTCAAGCGCGACTGCGATCTTGCGCGCGGTCTCAGGTTTGATGGTGCTGTTGTCGACGTAGATCGAATCCGCCGAGGCGCCTTCCAGGATCCCATCAGCGCCGAGCACGACCTGCTCGACATCCGGCGAATCAGGAAGATTGGTGAATATCACATCGCTGTGTTCGGCAACGGCGCGTGGGGTGCCGGCCTCTGCCGCGCCTTCGGCGACCAGCTCATCGACCGCAGCCCGGCTGCGGTTATGCACGATGAGCGGATAGCCGGCCTTGAGCAAGTTGCGGGCCATGGGTTTGCCCATCAATCCCAATCCGATATAGCCAATACGAAGCTGCATGTCTTGCCTCCGTGGTTGCTCAAACTTGGGCAACTGAGCCGAAGGGTACTACAGAATTGCCAACCAGGCGTCTACGTCTCCCAACCAGCCCCACGGCAATACGGCGATCGCCCTTTTCAGCTTGGCGACTGCGGACTACACTTGGTCGTGTGATCCCATCTCAATTCGAAGCCCAAGCACGCTTGGGCAGCTGGGCGCTTAAACAGCTATCAATGAGCAATGCATGCGGGAGTTCATGACTGGTGCGGAGGCGATCGTCAGAGGCGCGATCGATGCCGGATGCGACTTCTTCGCCGGCTACCCAATCACGCCGGCGACGCCGATCCTGCTGTACATGATACGCGAACTGCCCAAGACAGGCGGCACCGCCATTCAAGGAGAGGATGAGGTCGCTTCCATCGGCCTTTGCATCGGTGCGGTGATGTCAGGGGCCCGGGCCATAACCGCCACCAGCGGTCCGGGAATGAGCCTCTACAGCGAGAACATCGGCATGGCGATCATGGGGGAGGTGCCGCTGGTGATCGTGGATTGCCAGAGGCTCGGTCCGGCTACAGGCGGCGCGACCACTACCGCCCAAGGCGACATACAGTTCCTGAGGTGGGGCACATCCGGCGGGTATCCCTTGATCGTACTTGGGCCGGTGGGGGTGCAGGATTGCTACACGCTGACCATGCGTGCGTTTGACCTCGCCGAACGCTTTCGCCTTCCGGTGATCCTGGCTACCGATAAAGAAACCGTACTTGCGAGCGCCACTGTGGACACCGAGCATCTGACGAAGGTCCCCGTGCGCGAACGCATGCTGGCCTCAGAGGGCGGCGAGTTCATTCCCTATGGCGTGAAAGAGCCTGACGAAGTGCCGCCGATGTCGGTCTACGGTGGACCGCATACGGTTCGCTTCACCACGTCTTCGCACGACGAATGCGGCTACCTGACCAAGGATCCCCCGACCGTTGGCAAACTCAACCAGCGTCTGGCGAAGAAGCTGGATGCTCACATCGACGAGGTCACTCATCTCGAGGAGGACATCCAAAAGGGCGCCGACTCACTAGTGGTCAGCTACGGGATCACCTCGCGAGCGGCGAGCGAGGCCGTCCAGACGGCACGCAGTGTCGGGAGGAAACTCTCGTCCCTGACAGTGTACTCCCTCTGGCCGGTTCCCGAGAAGCCGCTGCGCAAGGCGATGCGCGGCATGAAGCGCATCGTGGTCCCGGAACT
>DAOVIK010000424.1 GCA_030673735.1 Anaerolineae bacterium | reverse complement strand
GTCGAGAAGGAACGCGAGGATGGTACGTTAAACATTGATCAGGTAATTACCAGTCACAATGTGATCGCCGAGATCGGCCCGGAGGATGCGGAGCAGCAAATCCTGTTCACCGCACACTTTGATTCGATCTCGTCGAAAATCCCGCTGCGATTGTCGATAATCAGCATGATGATCGGGTTCATTGGGATCTTTATCTACAGTGCCCTCTATGGGGTCAGCTCATTCGGTGAGGAAAACTTCATCGCACTCAATTTTCCGGCTTATGTAATCTTCGCTTCTATCCTGGCAGCATCAATGGGAATATTCTTCGCATCCAGGTCTTTGCGGGGCAATGAGTCTCATGGGATTATTGATGACGGCACTGGTGTGGCAATCCTTCTGGAACTAGCAAAGTTCGTGAAAATTCATTCCATCCCCGGCTGCAAATTCATATTCGGATTCTATGGTTCAGAAGAGAGCGGATTAATCGGGTCAACGTACGACTATATTAACCGTGTAGTGGACAAAAACAGGCTGCGCGTGATCTCCGTAGATATGATCGGAGAGAAGCCGCCCTTGGCCTATGTCAAGAGGATTGCACTGATCAGAAACGCACGCATGGATCCGGCGCTCAACGAACAGATCGTCTCGATCGCTGAAACGTTGGACATCAAGATTGAGGGCAAGAGCTTTCCCTATCCAGGCTCAGATTTTGCACCCTTCATGCTGACTGGAGGATGTGCTGCGAACTGGTTCAGTAACCGGAGTCGCGTAATCCATTCAAAACACGATCATCTGGGTAACGTGGACCAAGAAATGGTGAACGATGCATTGACGTTGATCGTTGCCTATTTGCTGCAGAAGAAGAGTCGATCCATAAACAAGTAGGATGTCCAAGCTCCGCCAGTTCCTTTGCGCTGGATTTGAGATCGGTTGCAGGCTCCCCGCAAAGGAAGCTGCCCAGGACTTAGAATTCGTGCCAAGATGCCAGTCCTTCATCGATTGGCAGCCTATTACCTACTTTTCGGATCTCCACCTCTGTATTGCTTCTATCAAATCCATGATTACTATGAATATTAGATTACCGGCCGTCGCGAGACTGGGCGGTGGAAGGAACGGATGTTGCGCTCCAAGCATGGATATTTATGCTTGACACATAGAACGCCTGTGCTATACTTAGTCAAAGAATCGAACATATGTGCTAGCCGAGGAGGGAAAGATGGCGCAGGATCAGCATGGAAAGGGAGGACGTGATAAAGAGGAACGGCTGGCCGTCATCGCCAACGCGGTCCAGGAGATCACGAAACGCTTCGGCGACGGGGCGCTGATGCGACTGGGCGAAGCGCTACACTTGAGAGTTGCCTCGATTCCCACCGGATCGTTGGCATTGGACCTTGCGCTGGGAGTGGGGGGCATTCCCCGCGGACGCGTGACCGAAATCTACGGGCCCGAGGCCTCTGGCAAGACCACCCTTGCGCAGCACATCGTTGCCGAGGCGCAGCGCTTGGGAGGCGTGTGCGCCTATATCGACATGGAGCATGCGCTCGATCCCGAGTATGCCGGGCGGACGGGCGTGGACGTCGAAGAGCTGTACATCTCGCAGCCCGATAC
>DAOVIK010000270.1 GCA_030673735.1 Anaerolineae bacterium | reverse complement strand
GGAGGATTGATTGCTCAAGCGACTGTTCACCTCTCGAGTACGGGTTGATCTGCTAAGCCTGCTGCTGATGCGACCGCAGGAGAGCTTCCATATACGCGCCTTGGCTTCCATGCTCGAGGCACAATACAGTGCGGTGTGGAAGGAGCTAAACAACCTTGAGCATGTAGGACTGCTGACCTCCGAATCCGTCGGGGGGCGCAAGATCTACCGCATCAATCCTGATTTCCCCATCCTCCCTGAGCTGCGCACGATGGTTCTGAAGACTACCGGGGCGGGAGATGTTATTCGCTCAGCGCTGAAACAGCTATCCGGCATTCAGGCCGCTTTCCTCTTCGGTTCATTTGCAGCAGGCAACGCGGATGCCCAATCCGATATCGACTTGATGATCATTGGTCGCGTGACGCTTGAGGATCTGGGGGAGGCGATTTCGGGCATCGAGGCCGAGCTGGGAAGAGAGGTCAACTACCTGGTCCATACTGCGGGAGAATGGCAAGCGAGGTTGGCCACGAATGATCCTCTCGCCCACAACATTATGCAGGGTTCGAGGATATTGTTGATCGGAGACGAGGATGCCTTACGACGATTTGCTCCGCAGCCGGAAGATTAAGCCACATCGGGTGCGCAATGAGGAAATCGAATCAATCCTGGCCGTCGCCGAGCGGGATTTGGCTGCTGCCGAAAGGAATCTGGGTATCGATTCGAACTGGGCATACATGATTGCCTACAATGCAGCGCTTCAAGCCGAGCGCGCGTTGATGCTCAAAGAAGGTTATCGTGCACGGGGCAGCGCTCAGCATGCGACCGTCATCCTATTCGCAAGAGAGAAGCTAGGCACTGCGTTTGGCAAGCAGCTATCCTTGCTGGATCAGATGAGGCGCAAGCGGAACCGCGCGGTCTATCAATCAGCCAAACTTGTGGCGGACCACGAGGCAAGGGAGGCTGTAGAGTTCGCGGCGGGGTTTGTATCGGAGCTGCGTGGTTTTATCACGAAGGAATAAGGAGGTGCCGGAAGCGCAATAGCAGCATCGCCGCGGCGCTGCCATTGAAGCATGCATCAATTCAGAGACGGACATCCCGGCGGATTATTTATGGATGACTTGCTGACGTGATAGAAGTACCCTGTTTCCCCATGAACAGGTTCAGTTCTACCCTGTACAAAAGGGAGGATACCTGTTAAGATGTTCTCTGTAGGTGGCATGCAAGTTCTGTCTGGAAGTCGTAAGATTAAGGCCTGAGCTGCATTTGCTCAGGCGATTTTTCTTAAAAGGCGAACTGGCCTCGCCAGTGAACCTGACCGCCGGAGAACGAAACAGACACCTTACAAATACACTTTGCCAAAAGGAGGCAAATAAGATGTCCGATCGTGAAATCGGAACGGTCAAATGGTTCAACAGTGGTAAAGGCTATGGCTTTATCGAGCGAGCAGAGGGTGACGACGTGTTCGTTCACTTCTCAGCGATCTTGGGCGATGGCTATCGCAGCCTGGACGAGGGCCAGCGGGTGGAATTCTCCGTTGAGCAAGGTCCGAAAGGTCTGCAGGCAACTGGCGTGACCGGCGCCTAATCTAATTAGACGCGTGAACCCAAAGCCCCCGCAACGCGGGGGCTTTGTTCGTCTACGGGCTTGGGAACCTCAGTTGATTGCCTGGCTCCTGATCACGGGATCGCGGTGGAACGTGGCTCGGATGATTGAATCACAGAGACGCGGAGGGCGACGAGGCCGGAGAGCTAGGTATACATAAAGATGCCATTCTAGTACCCGATCTACCCTGTGCAAAAGGGGAGATACCTGCTATTATCAAATCTTGAAGGTGCATGCACGTTCTGTCTGGAAGTCGCAAGACCAAGGCCTGAGGCGCATACGCTCAGGCCGTTTTCTTAAGGTGGACCCGACCGACGGAGAACGAAACAGACACCTTACAAACGTATTTTGCCATAAGGAGGCAAATAAGATGTCCGATCGTGAAATCGGAACGGTCAAATGGTTCAACAGTGGCAAAGGCTATGGCTTCATCGAGCGCGAAGAGGGTGACGACGTGTTCGTTCACTTCTCAGCGATCCTGGGCGATGGCTTTCGCAACCTTGAGGAAGGCCAGCGGGTGGAATTTTCCGTCGAGCAAGGCCCGAAAGGTCTGCAGGCAACTGGCGTGACTATCGCTTAATCAACTAGACGCGTGAACCCAAAGCCCCCGCAACGCGGGGGCTTTATTTGTCTGCAGGCTTGTGAACCTCACTTAGGTGCCCGTCTCTTGGCGATCCATCGCATGATGCAGGGCCATAAGAGGCGAGAGTCAACGCGCTTGCTGCTGCGCGCTAGGCAACGTATCCTTACCCGGAGGAGAGAAACCAATGCAGAAGATCATCGCCAAATTGGGCATTATTCGGATCATCGTCATCGTGATCGCCATCCTGCTGATCGCAGGCTCTTGGTGGAACGTGGCGCGATTGTACGACGGGTTGAGGGTGCACCGCTTCACGCAAGACGAGGTCCCACTGCTGTTCCTGGCTCCCGAGGAGGGAGCCGACATGCCGGGCGTGATCGTTGCGCACGGCTTCGGCGGGTCGCAGCAGCTCATGCTCGGATACGGATTGAGCCTGGCACGCGCCGGATACGGCGTGATGCTTCTCAACTTCTCCGGGCATGCCTCCAATCCCAATCCGCTTTCCTCATCGCGTGCATCGCTGCAGGCCGATATGGACGTCGCCTTCGAGGCCTTGAGCGCCCAGCCGGAGATGAACTCCGAGCAGGTTGCGCTGCTTGGCCACTCGATGGGCAGCGGGGCGGTGATGAATGCCGGGATCGCCAATCCCGAACGCTACGCGGCGGTCATCGCTGTCTCACCGACCGGCGCCGATGTCAATCCGAACAGACCGCCCAATCTCATGCTCCAAGCCGGCGAATGGGAGGGGCGCTTTGTGGAAAACGCTGAGGGCTTGCTCGCCGACGCCGGCGGCGCCAGCGAGGACTTCACGGACAACCGCGCCCGGCGGCTGGAGATCATTCCAAAGGTCGAGCACATCACGATCCTGTTCAGCGCGCACAGCCGCGAGGCGGCGGCCGAGTGGTTGAGCGAAGCGTTCGGAGTCGAGAGGCCGTTGAATTATAAAGACACGCGCATGACCTGGACCTG
>DAOVIK010000279.1 GCA_030673735.1 Anaerolineae bacterium | reverse complement strand
TAGCTCGACCGGAGCAATTCATCGCCATCGCGCGCAAGAAGGATCGGGGGAAGGAATGAAGGCTTTGATCGCAATACCGGCGCATAACGAAGAAGATAACCTTCCGAAGTTGCTGGCCGAATTGAGCGAGTATCGCGACCGGTACGACGCGGTCGTGATCGACGATGCATCCCAGGACCGGACTGCCCACGTTGCCCGAGAAATTGGCGTTCCAGTCGTCCAATTGAAGGCGAACCTTGGTATCGGCGGCGCCATGCAGGCGGGCTTTCGCTATGCCGTCGAGTATGGCTACGACATCGTGATCCAGATCGACGCTGACGGGCAGCATGATCCAGCCTGGCTGGAGGCGATGATCGCCCCAATTATTGGCAGACAGGCCAACTGCGTGATTGGCTCCAGGTATTTGAGGGGAGAAGAAGATAGGGGCTACAAGACGCCGTTCCCACGCCGGGTGGGCATGCTGTTTTCGACGTTGATCCTTTATCTGGCGACGCGCAAGATGATCTACGACACAACCTCTGGTTTTCGTGCGCTTGATCGAGGCGCCTTCTCCTATTTCGCCGATTCATATCCGGTCGATCATCCTGAGGCCGAGGCGCTACTCATGCTCCATCAAGCAGGCTTCAAGATCGTGGAAGTGCCGATCAAGATGAGGGCCAGACAGGCGGGGAGTTCACTCTTTACGTGGATAAAGGCTGCCCGATATCCCTTGAGGGTCCTGATCGGCTTCATGGGGCAGCTGCTGAATCCAAGACGGTAAGGGGAGAGAAAGATGGAAACCTACATCGTCATTCGAATCGTAGTCCTGGTGGGCCTCATTGGCTTGTTCTCGTACACAGTGTATCTGATTCGGGCAAAGAAGCTGAGCGCCCATCTGGCGATGAGCTGGATTCTTGCGGAGCTGCTGTTGATCGCGACAGTGGCCATCGAGCAGATCCCGGCGACGTTGAGGGCCATTGTCGGCGATGAGAACTTCTACACCGTGATCCTGCTGCTCGTGATCGGGTGGATCATCATTTTGATGCTGGACACCCTGACGCGGGTCTCGGAAGTGGAGAGCAGGACCAGGATTGTGATCCAAGAGAACGGCCTGTTGCAGCGAAGGATCGAACTTCTGGAATCCCAGGCCGCCGGGCATGGGATGGCTGTCCAAGACCTCGGAGGATCCGAGTAAGAGGAGTGCCTAGAACCCTAGGACATCTCAATCCCCAGTTCAAATGGAGAATTCAATAGAGGCGGATCCCGAAACCGATAGAGGAAAGGCACCAACTTCTCTCCCGAGGGAGAGGGGCTTTGCCGGCAATGTGCTGATATTGGCTGGCGGAACTACATTTGCTCAGGCACTGAGCATCCTCGTGGCGCCACTTGTTACACGCCTCTACGCGCCGGATGCCTTTGGTTTGGCAGCGCTGCTGGCATCCATCACGGCGATCATTGGCGTGGTTGCCAGTCTGCGCTACGAGCTCTCGATTGTGCTTCCAGAGAGCGATGAAGACGCGGCCAACCTTATGGCAGTCAGCATTGGCTCCACGTTTGCCTTCTGCGGGTTGAGCGCAGCGGCCATTCTGGTTGCGGGGGACCCCCTGTTGGTTCTGCTCAACGCTCCAGAATTGAAACCCTTTCTATGGCTGGTCCCAATTGTGGTCCTGGTCAGGGGCATCCTGTTGGTGCTTTCCCAGTGGCATACGCGCAGGAAGCGCTTTGCAGGAATGTCGCTGGCCTCGGTTTCAGAGTCGGTCACCACGAATGGAGTGCAGGTGGGTTTGGGAGCAGCCGGCTTGGGAACCGCGGGAGGGCTAATTGGGAGCAGAGTCTTGGGGTTACTAGCTGGAACAACCCTACTCAGCGCGCAGGCTTGGAGAAGCGATGGCCAGGTCTTCAAGCGCAGCATCAGCCGTGAGCGCATGGTTGCGCAGGCGGTCCGCTACAAGAAATTTCCCCTATACAGCACAGGGTCCGCCTTACTGAACAGCGTTTCCTGGCAGCTGCCTTCCTTCCTTCTCTCTGCATTCTTCTCGACCTCGATTGTTGGCTTTTATGACCTGGGAACAAGGACACTGCGCCTGCCCATGGACCTGTTGGGAGGAGCGATAGCGAAGGTCTTCTACCAGCGTGCAGCGAAAGCCGAATGGGAGGGCGATCTGGCGCTCGTGGTGGAGGGCGTTTTTAGGCGGCTGGTTGCCATCGGCATGTTCCCCATGCTTCTTCTGGGATTGATCGGCAGGGATGCCTTTATCCTGGTGTTCGGAGCGAACTGGGCGGAGGCAGGAGTGTATGCACAGATCTTGAGTGTCTGGACTTTCTTCTGGTTCATCTCCTCCCCGATGAGCACGCTGTTCAACGTTCTGGAGAAGCAGGAGTTCGGGCTACGCCTTAATCTTGCCAATTTGGCAACGCGTTTGATCTCGCTGCTGGTTGGGGGATTTCTCAACGATGCACGCTTGGGGCTGCTGCTTTTTGGCATCTCCGGCGTGGTCGTGTATGGCTATCTTGCTTTCTCCATCATGGGCGAGGCAGGCGTGCCTTGGTCAGCGACGGGCAAAATACTCCTGTCGAATATCCTGATAGCTCTGCCGGCGGGAGCACTGATTGTGGCCCTGCAGTTCTTCGGTGTGTCCTCTGTGATTGTGCTTGCAGTATCGGGTATTCTACTCGTTGCATACATGACGTATCGCGTGATGACAGATTCTCAATTGCGTACTGGCCTACTCGCGCTCATGAAAACCAGAAACTAGGAGCATTAACATATGGCGGTCGATCGCCACGAGGACGCATACTTCGAAGCGCTTGGTGAACCCAAGCCTGCTCAGCCAAATGGCACATTGGAGCAGTATCGGTTCTGGCTGGTCTTCAAGCACCTTGCCCAGGGCGGCGTGTTGGATGTGGGAGTCTATTTCGGTGACTTCCTCAAGCTAGCCCTTCGGGATGGACGAAAGGTCATGGGAACCGAAGTAAACGCAGTACGGCAAGATCTCGCCAATACAATCTTGGGGGAGGTTGTTGTGGTTTTGGATTTCCGGAATGGAACGCTGTCCCAATTT
>DAOVIK010000001.1 GCA_030673735.1 Anaerolineae bacterium | reverse complement strand
AGTACGAATCCCGCCACTGCCATCAAACCCATGACCAATCCGCCGTACCAGATCGCCACGGGTGCGACGTAGTCGTTGAGCAGGCCGGCGATCACCGGACCGATGCCGAAGGCCACTCCCCAGCTTAGGCCGTAAACCCCCATGTAGCGACCGCGCATGTCGGCGGGAGCCAGATTGGCCGTCAACGCCGTCGCTGTGGGTATGATGATCATTTCGCCGATGGTTAGCACCACCATACTGGCCAGGAACGCTGGGAAGCTTTGCCCTAAGGCTACGCTGCCTACGCCCAGCGCATAGAACATCGCTCCAGCGGCCATTACAGGCAAATGGTGGTAGCGACCGGTGATCTTCGTGATGGCATACTGGAAGAGAACCACCATGGCTGCATTGGTAGCCATGATGAATCCATATTGCGACTCCGGAACGCCGAAGTTCTCCTTGGCATAAACCGGAAGCAAGACCATCATCAGCGAATAGGCCATGCCGGCGAGCATGAGCATCGTACAGACTGCCATGAAAGCGCGATCCCGCAGCACTGGACCATATCCCGCTGCTCGCCTTTCGGCACCGGGCTCTTCGCTGGGAATGGTCTCTTTCGCGAGCGTGAGCAGCAGTGTGGCCACGGTGAAGTGGACGATCGCAGCTATGGTAAACGCAAGCCCATAGGATACGCTGCTGATAAAGCCCCCCACCGAAGGTCCAATAGCCACTCCGAGGTTCTGGATCATGCGCAGCAGCGCATAGGCATCCGCCCTGCGTTCGGTTTCGATAAGATCAGCAACCATGGCGTTTATGGACACGCGGACGAGGGGCGAGAAGATCCCGTTGATGATCATCAGAGCCAGCCACATCTCCATTGTGTCGGCTCTAAACATAAACAGAAAGGTGGCTCCATTGACGGCCATGCCCAGGATCATGGCGTTCTTGCGGCCGAAGCGATCGACAGCGGGGCCTGTGAATGAGGTGGCCACCAATCCCGCTACTGAGTTGGCGGTTAGAAGCAGCGTCACGGAAGTGAGCGGCACGTCGAGTTGCTGGCGCATGTAGATCGTCAGGAACGGCCATACCATGCTTCCGCCTGAGGCATTGATCAGCATGCCCCAGAAGATCAGCCAGAACTGGCGCGGGTAGCCTGTGGTCGCGTTACGAATCCTGCGTAGCATGTTGGCGCGCTCCGGAGGTGAGGAGAATCAAACGAAGCATTCTATCATGGTTCGGATTGGTAAAAGGTTAGGGACCGGTCGAGGAGGCTCATTTCCTGCTGCGTTTCAGGTATCGCAGCAGTTTCCCCCGAACGTTGCCAATGATGGGTTGCCCGTGGGAGGGCAGGAGCAGATTGCAGTCCAATTCTGCGAGGCGGCGGATCGCCTGGCGCGCGGCTTGAGGATCTTGCGTGGTCAGAGGGAAGGCGCCTGAGAGCCGGCCTCCTAAATTCCGGATCACATCTCCGCAGATAACGGCCCGATCCTGAGGGTGCAGGAAGGCGATGCTCCCCGGAGTGTGTCCTGGAAGATGGATGACCACCATTCCCATTTTTGACTGACCGCCCTCGAGTGGTGGCTTCAGATTGACGGCCCACTCCGAGTGCTTCAGTGTCAAGCGGCCCAACCGGTAGGCAGGGCTCCGGGACGGGAGCTGACGGTAATTCATCTCGCCGGTTACGAAAGGGACTTCTTCTCTGTGGCAGAGAACTGGAGGTTGCCAGGTCAATTGCAGTGCACTCAACCCACCAGCGTGGTCGTGGTGTGCGTGCGTGAGCAGCACCTGGTCAGGCCCATGGCCCCCTGCAACTTCCCGCAGGACTCGGATCAGTGCTGCAGCGCTCTCGGTAACGCCGGTGTCGATGAGGGAATAGCCGCTCCCCTCCCGCACCAAATAGACCGCAACTGGGTAGTTAATTAATCCGAGGAAGCGCCATGGGATTTCCAGTCGTGCGATGTGCTCGCTTACTCGCTTGACTCTCATTGCAGAAACTTCTACCGGTCTGACTTACCGATCTGGCGTATGATGTCAGGCACCTCTACCAGCTCTTCCGCGACCGCATCCGGTTTGACCTTGTCGCGCAATGCCTGATTGCCTGGTGTGTCGGCGTCTGCTGTAAGCCAAATGGAATACATACCAACATTGCGTGCGCCTATGACGTCAGCCGCCAGGCTGTCGCCGGTCATCACCAAGCGCTGGGGAGGAAGGTCCCAGGCATTCAGAATGGGGTCGAAGACGCGCTTATCGGGTTTGCGTACGCGCTGCTCAGCAGACACCACGATTGGATCGAAATAGGAACGCAGTTCGGCTTTATCCACCAGGCGATGGACATTGGCCGAGTCGCTGGCGTTTGAGACGATACCCAGCCGCAAACCCGCTTCACGCAGCTTCTCCAGCACGGAGTATACGCCCGGCATGGGATGCCAATATGCCTCGCTGGAGGAGAACATGCGCTCGAGAGCCAGGCTCACCACCGCGTTCGAGACCTGTGTATGTCCCAATTCGGCCAACAATTGATGCAGTAGGTCTGCCATGGGACGCTCTATGTGGTCGATCTCGCGCTGGACAACCGTCTCTTGCCAGGTTTGCTCGAAGGCCATGTCGAATTGGTCTGTATCTAGCTCTAATCCGCTCTGCACCAAGGATTGCACCATCCGTCGATGGCCCTCTTTAACCACTTCTTGCCATTCTCCCGTAAAGCGGATCAGCGTTGATCCCAGGTCAAACACCGCACCTTCGATCATCGGATCTCCCTACTCAATAGCCTAGCTTGGGATCGTAAAGGTTCAGCAGCGGTTGCCCTTCCAGGTATAGCTGCAGATTGGCGGCAAAGAGCTCGGTGGCTTGCTCGTAGTAATGTGAGGAGGCTCCCGCCACATGCGGCGAGATGATCACATTGGGGATCTCCCAGAGAGGGCTCTTCTCGGGAAGTGGCTCTAGCGGATAGACATCCAACGCCGCTCCGGCGAGGCTCCCGTCGTTCAGCGCCGTGATGAGCGCCCCGTGATCGACAACACCACCGCGCGAGACGTCGATCAAGAAGGCGGTGGGTTTCAAGGCTCCCAGGATCTCCTCCCCCACGAGGCCCCGCGTATCGCGAGTGAGCGGTACGGTAACGACCAGGAAATCGCATTCTGCGGCCATGGTTCGTAGGGCTTCTGGGGGATACAAGCGTGTGACGAGATCGGCTTGCGGATCGCCAAGCCCTTCAGGCATGTAGCCCGTCTCTTCAAGCTTCTTGAGATCCCGCTTGGTTGCCAGCACATCGGCGCCGAAGGCTCGGCAAAGGCGCGCCACCTCGCGTCCGATGCTGCCGTAGCCGACGATGCCCACGGTGCTGCCGCGCAGGTCGAGAGGCTGAAAGCGCTGTAGGCGGTCCTCGTCCCAATGCTTGCCCAGCTTGTCGATCACCATCAACGGCACGCGCCGTGCTAGAGCCAGGATGCTCATCATGGCAAACTCGGCCACTTGTGGTGTCGCTGCTCCGCTCATCGTCGTTACCTGGATCTTGGCCCGCAGCAAGGGATTATTGCGAACCGCATCGATGCCGGCGTAGTGGAACTGGATCCAGGCCAGATTGGGTATGCTTTCGGGCACCGGCAGGGTGTCGATTGTGTACAGCACATCGATTTTTGGAAGCAGCTCCTCCGGCAGTTCCTCAGGATTGCGCGCCGGATGAACGTGGAACTGCAGCTTCGGTGAAACGGCCTGCAGGCGTCCCAGTAGCGAGTCAGGATAGGGGAGCGTGATCAAAACGTTTACTTCATCCATGGCCCACATTGTACATCAGACGTGGGTAGGTACTACTCTGGTCAGGGTGTGCTGGTGTATCAACAAGATGCGGACTTGGAATGGCGGGCAGGAGATTAGGATGCGAATGTTGCCAGGATCATGGCTGCCGCGATGGGTGCGAAGAGGAGCCATATCACCAAGGCAAGGCCCGAGGTGATGGCCAATTAGAGGCCGAACGATGGCAACACGATCAGCAGGAAGGCCGTCGCCTGGAGACGCAGCTTAGTCTTTGCGCTTGAGGTTTCATCGACGATATTCATATCGGCCAGACTCCTAGAAAGAGGATCGTGATCAGGCTCATGAGACCGAGCAGCACAGCGACATATGGCAACAGCTTCCGCAGCACCATTCCTTCTTTCCCCGCCATGCCCGCGGTGCTGGCTCCGACCACGACCTTCGTCGGCGCGGCAACCGAACCGACTGCGCCGCCGCCGGTTTGCGCCGCAAGGATCAACGGAACGCTACGTCCCAGAAGTTCGGCCGCGCGCCGCTGCATCATGGTGAAGACAACGTTGGAGTTGGTGTTAGAGCCAGTCATGAAAGCGCCAAGGGCGCCGATCCAAGGCGAAGCCAGTGGGAAGAAGGCTCCAGCACCAAGCGCAATCCCGCGCGCCAGCGCATCGGTCATCCCCGCATGGCTCATCACAACCGCCATCGACACCATGGCGACGATGCCCAAGCTGGAGGGGATCACTCTGCTCACGGTTCCGGATAGGATCCGGCGGGCAGCATGGGGCGCATAGAAACTCGCTTTGCGGTAGATCAAGAAGGATAGCAAGGCCGAATAACCCAGAATGGCCCCCGCATGACGGAAGAGTGGTATGCTGCGCCCGAACCCGGCGGGCGTCGTGAATCCCAGCGCGGTGGTCATCTCGGGGAATGGAACTCGTATCACGAATTGACCCAAGAGCTCGCGTACAGGGACCACGAGCTGGATGATCAAGGTAAAAACGATCAGGGCGATGTAGCCCGATAAAGCCAGGATCACATGCCGGATATTGAGCATTCGCTTGGATGTAGCCTCTATGCTTCCCCGGTAGCGCCTGGCCAGGAGCAGGCCCGCTGCAAGCCCGGCCAGGCCGCCTCCAAGACTGGCGATGCTCCATAAACCCCAGACAGCCAACAGCAACTGCGTTGCCCCCATGGCGATTGCCAGGATGAAGACCGGCAGCACCAATCTGCGCACACCCTTCCATCCGTCGGCTACATGGGCCACCATGTAGCCGCTGGCAAGGCCGGCCAACCCAAGCAGCAGGGCCGATGGCGCGGCCAGTTGATCGCCGCTTATCTGCGAACTGGCCATCAATGCCTGAAACGAGGAGGCGAGAGAACCAAACGTCACCGTCCAACCGTGGCCTATCGCCGGCATGACCACGGCAATCAGTGGGTTGAAGCCCAGTCCAATCAGGATCGGAGCTGTCACAGCGACCGGAACCCCGAACCCCCCGACACCTTGCAAGAAGGAGGCAAACACCCAGGCGATCAACAAGGCCTGCATGCCACGGTCGGAGGTTAGATGAGGCAGAGCTTTTCCGAGGATCCCAATGGCGCCGGCCTCATCCGCCACTCGATAGAGCAGGAACGCCCCCCACACGATCAGCAGTACATCCAGCGTAAGCAGCATGGCCTTGGCCTGGGCAAGGGCAAGTAATTCGAGCCCTGCACCGAAGCGCCACGCCGCGATGATGATTGCCGAAAACCACCCGATCGGTCCCGCCCTGGCTGCGCCCCAGCGAAAACGCAGCATCAAGATCAGGATGATCAGCATCGGAGTCAGGGCAAGGAGGCTGTCCAGAAGCATGGATCCTCCGAGGTGATAGCGGAGAAAGTGGGCGGCTTGGATTGCTGGCCAATCGCTACCGCAGGCTAGACAGGTCCGACTATAAAGGCAATTTCAGCGGCGCCACAACAACCGGATTCCAATCTGACTCCATCATTGTATTACGATCGCTCAGATTGTCGATCTCTCACCATACCCTGATGATGTACTAGAAAAGGAGACTCCCGCTATATCGAATTGGCCTGGTAACGTCCTGTGGGCACGGTGCCAACTCGATCGGACCAGGAAGATGTAGGCTAGGGAAAGTGGTGTGTAAGGTGCAAGTTGTGTCCGAAAGCCCCTCAGCGTAGGGATTCCGTAGGTTAAGCGTCAGGAATCTGACCAGCACGATCAATCAATAGGTAATAGATTATTAGTGCAAGGGTGGAATCTCTTCTTCTCCTCCTTACTTGGGCGAGCCGGGGTCGGCGTCCCCGGCTCACTCGCGTTAAATGCAAGCACTCAACCATGTCTCGGCTAAGTGATCTCTTTTTATGTGCGACCAGTAAGGCTGCTGTGCGTCAGGGTTGCGATGCGTCAATCTCCACCACCGGAATACTCACGATGTGCAGGTGAACCGGCTGCCGCAGTTGCCGTTCCAACTCATTGTCGAGACGTAACGCAGTTTCGGGTTCCACTTCAGCGCGGGCGTAAAGAGTGGCCACCACGTTCAATTGGTCCCCATCTTCCTCGAAATCGAACTCTACCAGTACCAGGTCCGGTAGGTCGTCTAGCTGGCGCGTCAGCACACGCTGGATGGCTTGTCTGGTGCTAGATTCCTGCACGGCATTGACGAACACCGCGGCAAGCGGTATCGAGATCAGCACGAGCAGCACCAAGGAGATCACGATACCCATACGAAGACGCTCGCGCTGAATTCCGCGTCCTTCGGGCCGGAACCCCAGCAGCAGGAGCGTGATCGTGCCCGCCAGGACGATGGCGATCAAGTTGGTAGAGAAGAGCAGGGTTCCGCCTCTGGCAACGGTGATCTCACCCAGCGCCAAGCCGACACCAATTGTGCCCAAGGGCGGCACGAGCGCGGCAGCGATGGCTACTCCCGGGAGCGCGGTGGCAACATCCTTGCGAGCCACAGCATACGCGCCCGCAGCGCCGGAGGCCAGCGCCACAGCAAGATCGAACAGGTTGGGTTGGCTTCGGGCTGCGATCTCGGAGGTTACGCCTCGAAGCGGGGAAAGAGCGGTCAGAAAAACGGCCACACCGATGGCCAAGGCGATACCCTTGAGCGTTGCCTCCACCGCGAGCCTGAGCAGGCGGATATCAGCCTGAACAAGCGCCAGGCTGAGGGCCAGGATGGGAGTGAACAGCGGGGCTACGAGCATCGCACCGATGATCACTGCGCTGCTGTCCTGAAGCAAGCCGTACGTGGCAATGATGGCAGACAGGCCGATCATGACGAAGTAGTCGACCGAAGGAATTGCGTTCTTGCGCACCTCTTTGTAAACCGACAGTTGCTGCTGGCGGGTGAGATTTGGCAAGCCTTGGCTGATAGCATCCCAAACGCGTTGCATCCAGAAGCGTGGCAAGCCGCGGTAGCGCTTGACCATCACGACGGGCGCCGGGCATGTGCGCGCCACTTGCTCGGGTATGGTGCCGAACAATACTTGGTCGATCAGGCTCTCCTCAGAAGCCCCGATGAACAGCAGATCGCTCTCTTCTGCTGATCCAGTGATGCCCTGCACGACGCTGTCAGCCGGAACGACATGGCTTTCGATGGGAAGCTCAGCCAACGCGGCGATTTCATCATCCGAGGTGGCCAGTTGCTGGGCCTGTTGGCGCATTTTTGCCAGGGTTTGTTGGATATAGCTATGCCCTTCCTCGATTTCCGCCGGCGTGGCTTGCGCATCGGCTACGTAGACCGCCGTTGTGTTGGCGCCATACTGCCGGGCCAGCATCAAGGCCAAGCGTGTGGCCAAAGGTGCGTGAGGTCCTCCCGCAGTGGGCACGATGATGCGCTGAACACGCGTTGAGGGGGCGGGTTCACCAGGAGTAGAAGCTTCGTCGGCTTCGCGAAGTTGATCGTGTTGCAGCGCCACCACGGCAACATCGCATGGCGCGCGGCGCACCACCGGATCAAGCACATGCCCCATGTGCCCTCCGCGCGCGCCGGCATCGATGACCCATGACATGAGGATCAAATCACATTGCTCTTCGCTGGCAGTATCCAGAATTCCTTCAGAAACGCTACGAGCCAGCCTGGTGACCGGGAACGCGGGAACACCGCTATCCGCGGCCACCCGCGTCGACCATTGAAAGAGCGTGTTGCGCTCGCGAGCAACTCGCTTGCCGCGTTCGATCGCCAGGGGATCCGCAACCCGGATCACCTGCAGAGGGACAACCTCGCCATTCATCTGGCTTGCCAGCGCGGTTGCCATATCGAGCATGAATTGGCGCTCAAGGGTCTCGCTGAGGGGCACCAGAATACGGTAGACATCTTCGGGCTTGGCACGGTGTGGGTCCGGTCCGAAGGTCAGCACGCCCTCCTGGGCTTCCATTTGGTGAGTGCGTGCGTATGCCATATAGAAGATCAGTCCCACCGCCAGCCAAATTGCCAGCGCGAGCAGGGGCAAGCCCGGAACGGCCAATAGCAGGGCGACGTTGAGGGCCAATGCAATTCCGGGCACGAGTGGGAAGAATGGCAGCAGGAAGGGGCGTCGCCGATCGGGCTCGGCGCGTCGGCTGTAAATCGCAGCCGAGCATAGGAGGATCATAGAAACCAGAAAAGCAGCCGCCGAAAGATTGGTGAGCCAATTGGCTGGCACCAATATCATCAATGGTGCGGAAAGCAGAAACAAGGCGCCAAATAGAAGCGGCGGAAGACGGAATGGCGAGCGCAGCCGGCGTATTGCAGCTGGAATGGTGCCTTGTTGGCTGAATACGTTGATCTGTCGCGCGCAGGTCATCAAACTTGCGCTGGTTGCCATAATTGTGGCAAGGATGCCAATGATGGTCACAACCCAACTCGGGGGCCAACCGAAGGTGCCCACTGCGACCACAAATGCCGTTCCAAGCGAAGGGGATTCGGCTGTTGGAAGCGCGGCAGCCAGCAAGGTTGCCAGGATGATCGCGAAAATACCTACCGAGAGGGTGAGTAAAAGGGCACGCGGCAGTCGTTGAGCCACATCTCGCACTTGACGCCGCGTGGCAAGAATGGCTTCGATAGCTACGTAGCCGATGGCGATCCATGCACTGACGTGCAGGAAGTCGCCGGGTCTGGGCGGTGTTGCGGGCTGAAGGTTCGCTGAATCGAAGGCCGACAAGGATGACAACAACACGAGCATGAGAGTGATGAGCAATGTCAGCACGACAGACCACAAGCGTTGCCGACGAGGAAGCAGGCGGAAAACCTGTATCAGGATCAACAAGGTTCCGATGATCAATGCCACCGGTCCCTCGCCAATAGGCAAGAATGGGAAAAGCAGGAGAATGTGAGCAGCGGCGGATCTGGCAAAGGCGGCGCTTAGCGCCAGCGTGGCGGCAACGATTGCCCATCCGGTGATGAAGCCCCAAATACCTTCGACAGTCTCTTGAACAAGAATGTAGGTTCCCCCGCGCACGCCGCTGCCGCCGAGCAACTCAAAGATGTTCAACAGCGTCAGTGCGATTGCCAGACCCGCGACCAAGGCTGCTGCGCTGGAGAGGCTTCCAACGAGTTGCAGCGATGGGCCAGCAACGAGAAAGATCAACCCGAGGAAGAGGGAAACCCCGCTGGCGGCTACCCGGACGCTAGTCGTGAGCCGTTGCCCGAAGCGCAACTCACCCAAGAACCTATCTTTATTGGCGGCCATCAATCCTCCTCTTGGTGCACCCGCTGCTGCAATTCTGGCCCATTGTACAGCCATGAACTCACAATGTAGCTATGCCCCCTTAGGGGCGGGTTTCCCCCCACCAATCTCTGCGCCGGGGAATAAGGCTCATTCATTGCCTTATTCAGCTGTAGAAGCCACGCCAAGGTAAAGCCCTCTTCCACTGAGGCCATGAGGATCATGGATGACAACGAGGCCCGCCCGCTCGAGCGCCTGCGTGTACTGATCATGTGAGTAAAGCCCGAGTTCATGGCGTTCGGTGAAATGCTCAATTCCTTGGGGAGTGGCCACAAGGTAGTGAAAGTCAAACACCGAGAGATCACCCTCAACTTGGCTGATGTTCATGCGGGCGACTTTGAGCTCGGGCTGATCGACATTCGTGGCGTGGACCGTGCCGGATTGAAAGACATCCGGGGTCAACCAGGGTTCAATGGCCAGAACGCCGCCTGTTTTGAGGTGCCGCGCCATATTGTGCACGGCGGCAAATAGACGATTTTCTGTCTTTAGATAGCCGATCGAACTGAAGAGGCATACCACGACATCGAACTTCTGATCGAGTGTGAAATCCACCATATCGTCTTCGTGAAAGATGATCTCAGGAAACTTCTGACGTGCTATTTCAACCATTTGTGGGTCGAGATCGAGACCTACGACACGATAATGCGAACGTAGAAAAGCGATGTGCGCGCCTGTTCCACATGCAACATCCAAGAGATCCGTTCCGTCGCTTTGCTTATGGCGCTCGATCAACTCTCGCAAGATCTTGGTCTCGTTCTGGTAATCCTTGAAGGAATAGATCGCATCGTACAGTGCTGCGGATTTGGCGAACATCTTCATCGCTCCGGTTTATTACATAAGCTGATCAACCCTGATGTCACATACTTGATATGTGCGCTGGCACTTCAAGCCTGGTCCTGCAAGAAGGAGCGCAACCCTGTGCAAAGAGCTTCGATCTCTTGGGCATTGGCGCGAGGTCCCTCAGGCCATTCGTCGACGCGCACTCCCCAATACTGGCGGGGCGTCCCTGGGTAGCGTGGTACCAGGAAGACGTGTAGGTGTGGAACGTGATGACCCAGCCTGAAGATGTATACATGCTCGGCGTCCGTACGCGCTTTGAGCGCCCGGCTGAGGCGGGCGATCTGGAGCCCGATAGCTACTGCCTCATCATCGGTTAGATCCTCGGGTCCGGGAATGTGTCGGCGAGGCTCGATCACCAGAATGCCGGGATAGGTGACCGTCTCGTCCGCAGGAAAGGATGCGTGCCCGGCGTAGATCAGGGGATCCGAATAGATCGCGCCGCCGGGTGCCGTAGCTTCTCTGCTATGCTTGCGGCAGATCAAGCAATCGTCGGAACTTTGACGGGGTTTAGATTTCTTTGCCATCCGGGCTATCCTGCTTTGAAGCTCACAACTCTCCGCAAGTGTACACCATCCACCGGCGCTCGGATGGCTGAGGGAGGGGTAGGATCGAGCCTGCATCGTGGGATTGCCGCACTTGTTGATGAGATGATTTCCAACAATGGGAATCGATCCTGCGCACTGCTATAATCACCCCTTGTGAGCGACAGCTACGCTTCCGCGGATCGCCAGATAGCCCGAGCTGCTGGGGTGGTTATGGTGGGCTTCGTGCTCTCCAGCCTGACCGGCTTGGTCAAATGGGTGCTGGTGACCGGCGGATTCGGCACAGGCACAGAGATCGATGCTTTCAACGCCGCCAACCGGGTTCCGGACCTGCTTTTCAGCCTGATGGCGGCGGGGGCATTGGGATCGGCTTTCATTCCCACTTTCACCGACTTCCTTACCCGTGATGATCGAGCAGGGGCATGGCATCTGGCATCGTCGATTGCCAACTTGGTGCTCGTCATCATGAGCGTTGGAGCGGCGGTGGTGTGGATCTTTGCTCCGTGGTTGGTGCGCCACGCGCTCGCTCCGGGGTTTGCGGTTGAGCAACAACACCTGACGGTAACGCTGCTGCGCCTGTTGCTGCCGACGGCTGTGATTTATGGCCTGAGCGGATTGTTAATGGGGATCCTCAATGCACAGCAGCACTTTCTCCTTCCGGCGCTTGCCCCCACGATGTCTTGGCTGGGATGGATCGTTGGTGTGTTGGTGTTGGCGCCGCGCATGGGTATCTTGGGCTTGGCTTGGGGCGTAATCCTGGGAGCCGTGATGCACTTGGCAATCCAGCTACCTGCCTTGCCCAAGGGCAGACCACGCTACCACCTGACACTCGGATTGCGGGATGCCGCCGTGAGACAGGTGGGCCGGCTGATACCTCCACGTTTGTTAGGTTCTGCCGTCGTACAACTCAACTTCTTGGTAAACACCATCCTGGCCTCGATGCAGCCCGTCGGCAGCCTTACGGGGATCACCCTGGGATTCGTGCTGATGCTGATGCCGCAGGGAGTGATCGCACAAGCGATTGCCATCGCGGCGCTGCCGACGTTCTCGGAGCAGGTAGCGCGCGGAAAGATCACGGAAATGCGCAGTTCGCTGGCGAACACACTGCGCGGGGTGGTTTTCCTCTCGCTTCCGGCAAGCCTGGGCTTGATCTTGTTGCGCCGTCCTCTGGTCGCCCTTTTGTTTCAGCGTGGCGCGTTCGACGCTCAGTCTACCGAGCAGGTCGCTTGGGCTTTGCTATGGTTCGCTGCCGGATTGGTCGGCCACTCCTTGCTTGAGATTGTGTCGCGCGCCTTTTATGCCATGAAGGACACACGCACCCCGGCGCTGGTGGGTGCCGCCGCCATGACCCTCAATGTCATCTTCAGTTTGGGCTTCTCCGCGCTCTTTGCCCGTATTGGGTGGATGCCGCTTGGTGGGCTGGCACTGGCCAATTCATTGGCAACGGCCATCGAATCGGCGGTCCTGCTGTGGTTGATGAGCCGCCGTTTGCAGGGTCTGGACCTGGCGCGCATCCGGCGCGGCCTGCTGGCGACGGTGATTGCATCGTCGTTGATGGCGCTGGTCGTCTTCGCGTGGATGGCCGTAATGGAGAGCTCTGCTTCTTGGATCCTTGGGATAGGTGGCGTAGCGATTGGGGGGGTAGTCTACTGGCTGGCTGCGCTGCTGCTGAAAGCCCCTGAAGCGAGGCAACTTCCCCGGCTGCTATCGAAGTCTTGATGGCGCAATAACGAGACACGCTCCAACTAAGAACGCATCGGATTCTTCGGTACAGCGTCGCTCCTGCACTCTAAGGCTCATACCTCCTCGGGATCGAACTCGGTTTCGACGAACTCGCCCGCATCATCCGGCACCAATTTGCGTAGCTTCAATTCGGCCTTCTCAAGCAGCTCATTGCAGCGTGTGGCCAACTTCTGGCCGCGTTCGAACAGCTTCAGGGCTTTCTCCAATGGGAGTTCTCCACCCTCAAGCTGGGCGACGATGGAATCTAACTCCTGGAACGCTTCTTCGTAGGAGAACTGGCTTACGGTCTTCTTCTTTGCCATCGTCCCTCCTGGATGCATCCACCCCGGATGTCACGTATGCAGATTTCCCACAGGTTGATCTTGTGGCCTATGCTTTCTGGTCCCCAGCTTTCTTGGCCACTTCAACGCCGAAGTCACCATCACTGACGCGAACATCCAAGGCATCGCCGGGAGATACCTGAGCAACCGAGCGCACCACGGATCTATCATCGCTGCGTTGCACGACGGCGTAGCCGCGTGCCAGCACGGAAACAGGACCTACTGCGCGCAGCGTTTGCGCAAGTCCCAATAGGGCCTCCTGTTTCAGACTAAGATCATAGGAGGATGCTGCTTGTGCGCGCCGCAGGAGATCATCGATGCGCTGCTTGGCGTTGAGGATGATTGCGCGGGGAGAGGCGCGAAGCAGGGCGGCCTTTCGAGCGTCCAGCGCCAAGCGCGATTTTTGCAGCGGATCACGCAAGGATCGCCCAAGAGCCTGCTGCCGCTGTTCCACACTGATGGCTAATTGAGCGCCATCGGGTGTGGCGATTTCGGCGGCCGCAGAGGGCGTGGGAGCCCGCACATCGGCGGTGAAGTCAGCGATCGTGAAATCGGTCTCGTGGCCGATGCCGCTGACAACCGGAGCCTGAGATGCCGCTACCGCGCGAGCCACACTTTCGTCGTTAAAGGCCCAAAGGTCTTCGATGGATCCTCCGCCGCGAACCAACAAGATGACGTCCGGTTTCGTGTGCTGATTGAGTGCGCCAAGGGCCTCGATGATGCCGGCTGGCGCATTCTCCCCCTGCACGGCTGTAGGAGCCAGGATCACTTCGGCCAATGGGAAACGACGCCGCAGAACGTTGAGAACGTCGCGCAGTGCTGCGCCGGTGGGTGAGGTAACCACACCGATGCGCTTGGGCCAGTCAGGCAGAGGGCGTTTTCGCTCCGGTGCAAACAGACCTTCGCTTTCCAACTGTGCTTTGAGGCGCAGGAATTCTTGATAGAGCAAGCCTTCTCCGGCGGGGCGAAGATCATCGACGTAGAGTTGGTATTGCCCTCCAGTTTCATAGACGCTGATGTGGCCGTGCACTTCGACGGCCAAGCCCTCTTCGATCGATCGGGGCAAACGTGCGGCATCTGGACGCCAGACAACACAGCGCAAGGAAGCTTGGGCATCCTTGAGAGTGAAGTACACGTGGCCTGAGGCAGGGCGGGAAAGATTCGAAATCTCACCTGCAACCCACATATCTTGCAGGCGATAATCGCTCTCAAGTATTTGTCTGAGATAGCGGTTGAGATCCGCTACCGACCAGACCATCTGCTCCAGGCCCAAGAACGAAAGCTGGCTCACGATTCGAAGCATACCTTTGGCACAGAGGGCTGTCAACAGGTGCGTATATAATCCATTTCGAGAGATGGTCGAAAACAGGAGATTGGCATGAAGACACCACTTGAGGTCTCCGTGGGAGAGACGATGAGAGCCAGAGGCTTGACCATGGCCGTGGCCGAATCGAGCACGGGCGGTTTGATTGCTCACCTTGTGACCAGCGCTCCTGGCTCATCGCAGTACTTTCTGGGAGGCGTGGTGAGCTATGCCGATACGGTCAAACAAGCCGTGCTGGGTGTACGCGGTGAAACGCTAGCACAGCATGGTGCAGTGAGCCGTCAGTGCGCATTAGAGATGGCGCGTGGAGTTCGGAAAGCGCTCGGCGCGCAAGTCGGTGTGGCGGTCACGGGCATTGCCGGACCCGGGGGTGGAACGGCGCAAAAGCCCGTGGGACTTACTTGGATTGCGGTGATCACCCCAACGGGGGAGCGCGCCGAGCGTTACGAGTGGAGCGGCGATCGGGCAGAGAACAAGAACAACTCTGCCGAGGCGGCTCTGAAGTTGCTGCTCGACGAACTCGAGGAGCGAGCATGAACGAGCCCATCGAGGTCGAGGCGCAATTCGATCGCGACGGAACACCGCGCCCGACCGCCTTCTTCTGGCGAGGTCGCCGGTATGTCATCATGTCTTTGGGGAGGCGCTGGGAGCATGAGGGAGCGCAACACATGCTGGTAATGGCGCCTGTAGGGCAGGTGTATGAGTTGGCCTATCTACAGAGCGAGAGCGCTTGGCGACTGCTGAGAGCGCCGGGGGATTTCGGAGGCAAGCACGAGCCGATATAGTCTCAATGCGTCTGACAACCTACACGATTTGGTCTTATATGGAAACTCAAGCACCCAGCTTTTGAGCTGGGTGCTTGACAGGGGGAGGCTGTTGTGGGCACGCGCGAACGCGCTAGGAGTCAGGAAAGGTAGTCCCTAAGCTGGCGAGAGCGCCGCGGATGGCGCAATCGGCGCAGTGCCTTGCCTTCGATCTGACGAATGCGTTCGCGCGTCAAGCCGAATTTCTGGCCCACTTCCTCGAGCGTGTATGGACGACCGTTATGTAAGCCGAAGCGCAGGCGCAGGATGCGAGCCTCGCGCGGGCTGAGCGTGGAAAGGACTTCTTCGATCTTGGCGCCGAGGAGATTCTCATAGGCGCTCTGCGTGGGAGTAGGGGTAGCCTTATCCTCGACAAAGGATCCGAGCTCCGAATCCTCCTCCTCCCCAACGGGAGTCTCGAGCGATAACGGCCGCCAAGAGACGCGCATCATCCACTGCACCTTGCGAGCGTCGACTTGCATGCTCTCGGCAATCTCTTCGGGAGTGGCCTTGCGGCCCAAGTACTGTTCCAACTGTCGGGCGAGCTTGTACAGGCGGCGGATGCGATCAGACATATGAACGGGAACGCGGATCGTGCGTCCCTGATCGGCGATGGCGCGGGTTATGGTCTGACGGATCCACCAAGTGGCGTATGTGCTAAAGCGATAACCGCGATGATAGTCAAACTTCTCTACGGCCTTCATGAGGCCAAGGTTGCCTTCCTGGATCAGATCCAAGAAGGGTACGCCGCGGCCCATGTACTTCTTGGCGATGCTGACCACCAGGCGAGTGTTGGCCTTGATGAGATGATGGCGTGCTGCCTGGCCGTCGTGGACGTGGCTGCGCAGCAGCGCGCGCTCACTGGACTTCGGGGTGCCGTTGAGCCCCATGAGGCTTGCTTGAGCGGCCTTGCCGCGCTCGATGCGCTTGGCGAGATCGACCTCTTCTTCGGTATTCAGCAGAGGTACGCGCGCCATTTCCTTCAAGTACAGGCCGACGGTGTCGTCGCTGGATATCTCGCTCAAGTCGAAAGGTTCGCCGTCGGTGTACTCGGTTTCGGCGCGCATGTGGGGCGGAACATCCGAGATCTCTTCGTAGACCTCGATGCCAGCACCACGGAAGTAGGATTCCAGGCGCTCCAATCGTTCTTCTTCGTCTTCGGCCTCGGGAAAGATCCTCAAGACCTCGTCCAGCGTGACATAGCCTTGAAAGTCACCCTTTTCGAGCAGGCCTACCAGAGCTTCTCGTTTCTGCAACCGTTCGTTGGAGATGCTCATTCACAAGCTCCTTGTTGGCTAGGAGAGAGGGCTCATTTGACACAGAGCCCTACAACGGATGCCATGTGAACGTGATCACTGTTTAGGCAGCAATGACTTAAGCACCTCAAAGCGGGGATCGACCTCGGCTTCAGGATGGTCACAAGCAGCCTGATTGCGATCGTTACCACAAATCGCACATAGAGCCTTACAATCCGGATTGCACAAGAGTTGAAGCGGAACGGCCAAAAGAAAGCAATCGCGCAAGATGGGGATAAGGTCGAGGATGCCTGTTACGGAAACCGCAAGCTGCGGATCGGATGCGGAAGCGGGTGGGTACGCGAACAATTCAGACAACTCTGCGGCAAGTTGCTGATCGTATTCTCCAAGGCAGCGTACGCATTGCGAGGGGGAAATGGCCGTGAACTCTCCTTGTGCGTATAAGCCTTGCGCTGTGCGAGTCAAGCTGGCATTCCCGCTAAAGGCGGCAAGCTGAATGTCTTCGATGGCTACTTCGGGGAGGTCAAAATCAAAGTTGCGGCTGAAGCCGACGCTTTCATGGAGCATAAATCCGACGTTCAACCGCAACGGATCATGCGTGTTCAGCTGGACACCACCTGGCAATTGGGTTTCCACGAACCAGAGGCGATTATATCATAGTTAGAATCGCCGGTCAAGAATGAACATTAGAACTAGACATAAGGTGCATATAGTTATGCGGTTGCAACCATATGTAGGGGTAATGTGCCGGAACCGGCCTGCATTTGGTGATGTGGTACTGTTCGAGTAGCCATACGGAAAAAGTCGTGGAAAGCTTGCTTTTGGGAACCAAAAACAAGGGCAAATTGGCTGAGTTGCGAGCCCTACTTGATGGGTTGGGAATGGCGTTGCTGGACCCCCAAAACCTGGATTTGCAGCTTGATGTGGACGAGGTTGGCGCCGATTATGCCTCAAACGCCAGTCTAAAGGCAGCCACCTTCAGCGCCGCCAGCGGCATGTGGTGTCTGGCGGACGACACCGGCCTGGAGGTGGATGCCCTGGAGGGGGCGCCGGGCCTGCACTCGGCGCGACTGATAGGGCCCACAGGCACTGATAAGCAACGCAGGCAGCGCTTGCTGGCTTTGCTTGCGCCCTATCCCAGGCCCTGGACGGCGCGTTTTCTCAGCGTGGTAGCCTTGGCCAGCCCCGGAGGCGCGATTGATCTTGCAGAGGGTGAATGCCAGGGGGAGATCATTCCCGAAGAGCGAGGTGACATGGGCTTCGGCTATGATCCGATTTTCCTTCTGCATGGAGTGGGGCGTACGATGGCAGAACTGGAGATGGAGGAGAAGAACCGCTTGAGTCATCGTGCGAACGCCATTCAGGCGATCCTCCCCATCCTTCGCAAACGCCTAGGTTTAGAAGCGTAAGAGGTTGCTCAGAAAACCCTCGCGGGCAAGGAATCGAATAGGCAAACACGGGCGCTGCAAGCCAGCGCCCGTGTGGCATTTAGTAAAGCAGCAATGCCTAGGGAGCTTCTTCCTTGGCCATCAGCTGCGAGGTGAAATCATGGATTGCTTGAGCCACTTCGGCTGGCTTTTCCAACATCACCATGTGCCCGGCACCGTCGATAAGCGTCAGGCGCGCATCGGGAATGTGCTCCGCAAGGTACTCGCTATATTTGGGCGGAGTGAGATTGTCGTCCCGTCCGCATATGGCGATCGCGGGTACGTTGATCTCTTCAAGACGGGACATCACATCAAATTGGTTGCAGGCCTTGAAATCGTGGTGTAACACATGTGGCTGGGTTTCCGCCATGCGTTTAGCGGCCAGTTTTGTGAGCTTTGGAGGGGCCTCTGGGCTGAAGGCCCATGAGATGATGATGTCGACCGCGCCGCGGAACGTCTCGGGCTGGGCGGAGGCCTCCAGGATCGAAGAATGCACACGCAGGCGACCTCCTGTTCCCACGAGCACCAATCCCGCCACGCGATCTGGGATCAGGAGCGCGGCGGTCAGGGATATTCCCCCTCCCATCGAATGCCCAACCCATATTGCACGATCGATGGAAAGCGCATTCAGCCAAGCTTTCAGACGCTCGACATAGCCCTCAATGGTTGCTTGACCTTCGCCACCGGATTCACCGTGTCCCGGAAGATCGATGCCCAAAACCCAATGCCCCGGCAAGCGGCGCACTTCGGGCGGCCAATGGAGGGCTGAGCCCCCCGCTCCATGAATCAGGATCAGGGGGTACCTCCCGGTAGCGGATTCCGCGCCGCCGCTCTCGGAGTAGGAGATCCCGGCTGCTGTTTTCATGATCTCACTCTTGCTCTTCGAGCCAACGTTCGGCCATCATCGCCGCTGCGGATCCCTGACCGACAGAGGTCGCGATTTGACGAAAAGTCGGATCTTGGATTTCGCCGGCGGCAAAAACCCCGGGGACGCTGGTCATCATGCGTGCATCGGTCTTTAGATACTCGCGATCGTCCATCTCCAACTGATCCTTGAAGAGAGCGCTGTTAGGAATATGCCCAATGGCGACAAACACTCCGTCGGAGGCTATTTCCTGATCCTCGTCGGTTTTCACGTTGCGAACGCGCACGGCTTGAACTTGGCCGTCTCCGAGCACTTCCGTAACCACGCTATCCCACACAAAGCTGATCTTCTGGTTAGCGAAGGCGCGTTGCTTCAGGGTCTCCCCAGCGCGCAGTTCATCGCGCCGGTGAATCACACGCACGTGTTTTGCGAAGCGTGTCAGAAAGTTGGCTTCCTCCATTGCGCTGTCGCCGCCGCCGACCACAACCACCTCTTTTTCACGGAAGAAGAAGCCATCGCAGGTGGCGCAAAACGAAACTCCCCGCCCGATCAACTCCTCCTCGCCGGGGATGCCGAGACGCCGCGGGGATGCTCCGGTGCAGATGATCAACGCCTCGGTCTCGAATTCATCCCCATGGGTCTTGACGGTGAAGGGTGAGCCATTGCGCAGATCAACTTGAGTGACCTCATCGATGAGAACTCGTGCGCCGAATTTCTCGGCCTGCTTCTGCATGAAGTCCACCAGTTCTGGCCCCGTTGTGCCTTCTGGAAAACCGGGATAATTTTCAACCTCGGAGGTGATTGAAACCTGGCCTCCCAGCTGGTTTCCTGAGATCACCAATGGTTTCAAGATGGCGCGTGATGTGTACAATGCAGCGGTCAGCCCCGCCGGGCCAGACCCTATAATGATGACCTTCTCTCTAGGCATTGATTCCTCGCTCTTGGCCGGGTCCTACGAATGATTATCTTCGAATTGGGCTACCAACGAACTGGCAGAGTGCGCCAACCACCACAAGGGAGCTCGAGAAAGCACCTGGCCTTCGGCATTCATCAACGGACGGCGACAGGGGTCGTTTTCCGCTCCCGGATGGCATGTAATCAACTCCACGTTACATTCAGGACATGTTCCGGCTTTGATTTGGGCTACAAGACAACGGGGACACATGAAGAATTCAATAGATAGATCGTGTGTCATGGCATCCTCCTCTGGCCCCCATGAAATTGTATGCGATGGATGTAATGGAGGCAACGTGGGCGTAATTACATCCCGCGCACGGATGTGTGACCGGGTATGAGCTAGCCTAATCTCGAAGGCAGGTGCTTGGTTATATTGGCGTCGCAACGTTGGCTTGAGTGGCTGACGTTGAAATATGGCGCCTGGACTGCGCATCGGGCAATGCGCTTCAGAGGGAGAAATTGATCATGCTGGCACGGTTTTAAATAGCTGTGCCGAGATGTTGAAGTCGCTCAGCACTCTCTTCGGTAAGGGGTACAAAAACCCTGATGCAAGTGCCTTTACCTTCGGCCGATTCGATGCGAAGTGCCCCATTGACGAGCTCCGCACGCTCGCGCATGTTTACCATACCCAAGCTGCCTCGTTGCTCGTAATCAGCATCCACGGAACCCACGTTGAAGCCCACACCATCGTCCTCAATCTCGAGAAGAAACATGTCTTCCTGCTTCTTTAGACGCAACCAGACGTGCTCAGCCTCTGCATGCTTGCGGGCATTATTGACTGCCTCCTCAGCAATGTAGAAGAGCACTGCTTGTTTGCCGAGCTCGAAGTCCTCGGTGATCTCATCTTCAACTTCGACGTACACGTCTTGGCCGTGGGTGTCGCGCATCTTTTCGGCGAGCTGATACAGTGCGCCGATCAACCCCTGCGTTTCCAGGATCAGAGGCCGAAGCGTAAAGAGCATGTGGCGGATTTCCTTGGTGGTGCGCCGGGCGATGCTCTCCACCTTCTGGAGTTCATCCACAGTTGCATCCAAATCTCTTTCCATAAGCCGTCGGGCGAAGTTTATGCGCATGGCAATGGCGGCGATCGATTGGGTGGGACCGTCGTGTAGGTCGCGCGCTAGCTGCTTGCGTGCTTCTTCCTGTATTTCGGTAATACGTTCTTTTTCCTGCAGCAGATCTCGGTAAAGGCGCGCATTTTGCAAAGCGATCATGGCTTGCTCGCCGATTGCCTGAAGCAACTCCACGCGCCCGGCCGAAAGGTACTTAGTGTCTTTGTGGGCGTAGATCAGTACCCCATGTGCTTCCAGGCCGGCGCTCAAAGGGATACAGAGGGCGACGCTGCTGGCGTGAAGAGCCGCCAGTTGGCCAATCTCTGGATCTTTCATCGGCGAATGAATCAACTGTGCCTCTCCTGAGTTGAGCGCGTGGTGGATTACGCCTTCTTCACCGTGGAGAGAGATGCGCCAGTCTGCATGGGTGAGGCGTCGCGCAGAGGCAACGCGCAGCTCCCCTTCGGAGAAGAGCAACAGGGCGCTTACCAGTTGGTCATCTTCGCTACGGCCTCTTGATAGTGTTTTTGCGCCTAGATCCAGCGCCATCTCGAGGACTTCTTCGTAATCCAATGTGGCGTTGAGAGCCGCGGCCATTCGGAATAGAGTCCGTGTACGCTCGCGCTCCAGCTTTCGAAGTCCCTCCAGTTCCAGAACCTGTCTGCTATCCATGTCGATTGCCGGCGTGCGAACGCGGCTTGTCAGCCAACCAAGGATTCCTCCGGAGACGATCACGGCGAGCGTTTGAAACGCGATGGGTATCAGGATCCAGGGGGTTGAGGCGCTTGTGATGAGAATCATGGTAGCTGCGGCGATCCCACCTGCGGCGCTTACCAGCAAGGCCTCCTTGGTGCCGAAGCGAAGCCCAAGTGGTATCGCTGCAATTAGCAGGGCCCACCAGAGAGGGCTGGCTAGCATTCCCGAGAAGCCAACAACGGCCACGGCGAAGCTGAGATCCATAGTCACCACAGCCGCTTGCAGTTGAGGGGGCCCCCATCCAGTAGCGTCGAGTAACGTTACCAAGAATGATAAGAAGGCCCAGCCGCTGAGGATGTAGGCCAGGTTCGAAGACATAACACCGGCAAGGCTGGCGATGATAGGCAGCGCAGCGAGCCAAACCCATCGTGCACTCACGATGAGCCAGTCCTGCGGTTTCATCGGCAGCCAGGTCCGTGTGGGTCTCATGCTTTCAATGATATCTGCTTCGAGACGGTTTGCAAGGCGCAGCCTTGCCTCGAGCTCATCAAGATAATCGAGTTACGATGAGGAATGTGACATCGCAAGAACGGCGCTGATGCGCAATGTAAGCTGAATCAGGTTGAAGTGATGGAACCTAGACTCTCGAGGATAGATTTGGAGGGCCCACGCGAAGCGCTGTCTAAAGGGACACGTTTAGGCGGGACTCAGGTTGGGGTGACCGCATTGCGGCGCCGGCGCAGCCAGGTTCGTACGACGCCTCGCTGGGGAGAGAAGATGAACACCAATCCAAAGATCGCAGTCTCTACAAGCACCACCGCGGGTCCAGAGGCGATGTTGACGTAGAAAGAAAGGTAGAGGCCGATGATGGTGGAGATAACTCCGAAAGCAGCTCCCAGCACCATCATGGGCCAGAGGCGACGCGTGAGCATGTATGCTGCCGCTGCCGGCGTCACCAGCATTGCTAAGACCAACGCCACACCCACAACTTGAATCGACACGACGATCACGACGGCAATCAGGACAAACAGAAGGTTCTGCAGCCAGTTGACGGGGAGACGAAGCGTAACAGCCAGGACTGGGTCGAACGATAACACCAGGAATTCCTTGTAGAAGACCACAACGCTCAGCAGCGCCAGCAGTCCTAAAACGCTAGTAAGCACCAGGTCGGCGATAGAAACGCCCAGGAGGTTGCCGAAAAGAATGTGAGTAAGGTCGATGGCGTAGTTTCCGCGCAGGGAGAGCAGAGCGATACCCAGAGCGAAAGCTCCTGCAAAGACCACTCCTACGACGGTGTCCTCGCGAATAACCGCGCGCCTGCTGATGGCCGCGATAAGCAGCGCTGCTAGCACACCAGCGATCAAAGCGCCTACAGCAAGCGGCCAACCCAGCAAATGCGCTACGACCACGCCGGGAAGGATGATGTGTGCCAGTGCGTCGCCTAAAAACGTCATGCCGCGCAGCACGACATAGGTCCCCAAGACGGGGCAAATCACGCCGACTACCATGGAGGCCCAGAGCGCCCGAAGCATGAAAGGATATTGGAAGGGCTCTGTCAGCCAGGCTAGCAGGTCGCTCACGGCGTTTCCTCATCCCCCTCGCAGCATGTATCTGCCAGCACTGCCACGGCTTCGTCATCACCAGGCAAGACGTGCATCTGGCTTCCGTATGCCTGCAGCAATAGGTCGCGAGTGAATACCTGGCCGGGGGGACCGAATGCCACTAGGCTGCGGTTGATGAGCATGACCATGTCGAAGCGATCGGAGGCCAAGTTCAGATCGTGAGTAGCCACCAAGATGGTCACGTTTTCCTTGTGCAATTCATCCAGAATGCGAAACATGGTTTCCTGGCTGGGGGTATCCAGGCCGGTCAATGGCTCATCGAGCAGGATCACTTCCGCGCCCTGGGCGAGGGCGCGAGCCAGGAAAACGCGCTGCTGCTGCCCACCAGAGAGTTCTCCAATCTGACGCTTGCTATGGTCGGCCATGTCCACTCTAGCGAGCGATTCGTGCACAACTTGCCAATCGCTCTTTAAAGGCCATCGGGCGAAGCCGATCTTGCGCGCGCGGCTCATCATCACAACGTCGGAGACAGAGACAGGGAAATTCCAATCAATCTGGCTGCGCTGGGGAACGTAGGCGATGCACACATGGCCACACGGACCATGCCCAAACACTTGAACCGTGCCCGCGTCGGGCGATAGCGTTCCTGCTAGGACCTTGAAGAGTGTGGTCTTTCCAGAGCCATTAGGGCCGACAACCGCGACGCGCTGGGCTTGCTCGATGGCGAACGAGACGTCCTGCAGGGCCAGGCGACCATCATAGCCAACCGTGAGGTTATTCACCTCGATCGGGAAGGCGGCATGATCATGTTCTGGCGGCGGGGGTAGGAACTGCTCCATCCTGATATCCATAAAGGCTGTCAGATGGCCGGAGCCTCACGGCTGCAAGGCGTTGACGATTGCTTCCACATTGTAATGCATTAGGTCGAGATAGCTTGCCGCAGGACCGCTGGCATCGCTGAGCGATCCGATATAGAGCGAGACCAACTGCAAACCAAGATCGGCAGCGAGCTGCCGAGAGATAGTCGGATTTGTGCTTATTGCGACGAAGACGGCCTTAATTCCTGTGGTTTGGATCGCTTGCTGTAAGGCGGCCAACTCTTGTGCGGAAATCTCAACTGTAGTGTTGTATGCGGGTATAACTGCCCCTGCAATCCGGAAGCCATATCGGTCTGCGAAGTATCCTAAGGCCATATGATCTGCAAGCAGTTTGCGATCAGCTTCAGGGATTTGAGCCACCTGTTCCTGAATCCAGGTTTGCAATTCCTGCAGCGAGGCCTTGTAAGAACTTGCCGCAGATAAGTATTGTGCGGCGTTGCTTGGATCCAAGGTCGCAAGGGCGGCTTGGGCATTGTCGACCCATATCTCAACGTTAGCTGGATCCAACCAAACATGGGCATCGAAGACCGCGTATTCGTCGTCGTGCTCCGGATCAAGGCCAATATCGTGGGAATCGAGTCTGCGCGCCGGCACGCCTTCTGAGAGCGAAACGAAAACTGCTCGCCCTCCGGCGTTTGAAAGCATGTCCTCGAGGAAGATCTCCAAGCCCAGGCCGTTGATGAACACTACATGAGCTTGGGCAATGGCCGTCAGATCTCTGGGTGTTGGCTGGTAAGCGTGAGGATCGGTACCGGGAGGAAGCAAGACCTGCAAATCCACATTCTCTCCGGCGATGTTCGCCACCACGTCGCCAAGGATGCTGGTCGTGACGACGACGCGCAGCTTTTCTCCCGGGGGCAAGTCCAGTTCGGACAATTCGTTCAGGGACGTGAGAGATTGCGCGCCGGAATCAATTGAAAGAAGCGAGCACCCAGCAACGCTGAAACCCAATGCCATGAGAGTGATGATCCAAGCTTTCACAGGTTTCAAGATGTCATCCTCAATTCAATACCACTGCATCGGATCCACGAAAGGTGCTAGATAGCGATTGTATCTTCCCGATGATTCACCGTCAACGCGATCACCGTACCAAGACGGATGGCCGCGAACTCGTCGATGCTACCGGAGCACCAAGGGGAATGCAATGTCATATGGGGGCTCATCCAATGGGATGCGGTTGGAGACGTGCTAGGGGGTTGCGGAGGGAGTGGGAGTGACAGTGGCAATCAGGCCATTCATGACCCAGCCCTCAACCACTTGGCTGTCGTATGTGATGCGCACATTCCACCACGTTTCACCATTCACCTGCTCGGGTTCACCGATGATCTCCAGCAACGTTCCTTCCTCAAGGTAATCTAGCGGAGTTGTGTCCCTGGATGGCCCTTCGCGCATGTAGGCGCCCAGGCCTTCAGTGCCCCAAATCACTGCCATGATGGGTGTGGGAGTGGGAGTGATCGTCGGCGTGCTTGTGTGCGCGGGAGTAGGGGTTGTGGTTGAAGTGGAGGTTGGCAGGATAGTAGCGCTTGGTGAGGGCGTTTGCGTGGGAGTGGGAATGATGATTAGAGTGGACGTTGATGCGGGGCCGGAGTAGAGAGGCATGTAGCTGAACATATAGGCGGCTGGTGCGGCTACGGCAAGCACGGCTACCGTGGCGGTGAGGAGCACCGCCATTGAGAAAGATCGCCTTTGGCCAGCGAGCGGGCGGAAACCCAGCACGATAAGCGTTGCCACACATACTACGGCAGCCCATGCGAGGTGCGCACCAAAAGTGAGCAGGGCTCCCTGCCACAGCGGAGGATCGGCCCGCAGCAGGCCAAGTCCCACAGCGCCCGCTGGACTGAAGATTTCGAATGCCACCGCTGCGCTGGCGAGAGGATGCACTCTTCTGCCGCGTGCCAGACTGGTGCACATGAGCACGGCTCCCCCGAATAGAAGAAGCAGGTCTGCAGGATGCAGAATCGCAAACGTGTCAGGCATGTCACCAAGTGCGAAAAGAGGCACGCCTAATCCGCCGACCAACGCGCAAACTACCGAGAGAATGATTGTGGCCAGAATCAAAGCCGCCAGAAGGCGAAAGAAGAGACGCAGGGAGCCAGAGACGGACGCCAAGGCCACGCCTGCCAGAGGAGCCATGCTGGGCGCAACCAGTGCGGCAGCATAGAGCAATGCGCGCTGATCGAAGCGAAAGGCAAGTCCAAGCAGCAATCCAGCAAGGATGGCCTTGAGGAATAAATCAACTCCGGGAGAAACGCTATGGGCGAGTTCGGAAAGGTATGCCTGCCGCTTATCACCCTGCAGGCCGTCCAGCATGCGCCGCGCTCTGCGCCGCCTGGCGCGAGAGGGCGGAGCGGGTTCGGGAGAGGTGGGCGGCGATGGGGTGGTCATTGGCGTAGGCTGGCCACAAGACGTATCGGATGCTCCAATGGAGACTCCCAAGTGCATGTTCTCTGGCCGGGCGTAATCTCCGGCAACCCATACAGCGCCGCGATTATAGCATTCGCAAGGATTCACCACAAAACACAAAGCGGAGCAGGCGAATCTTGTTCCGCCCTAGGGGCTCTGCTATAATGCGATCACAAGGGCGCGTAGCTCAGTTGGTTAGAGCGCACGGTTCACATCCGTGAGGTCGTGGGTTCGAGTCCCTCCGCGCCCACTCTGTTTTTAAGGCCACCGCACTAATTGGGGGATGGTTCCAGTTGAATCCACATCCCTGCCTCCTGAAGGGGTCGAAAAGGTCGTGGGCCGGCCGCCCCGGCGGGCGTCAGCTGGAACGGGGTTCCCTGAGCGAACACCAGGGCAGGCGATACCCTCCGCGCCCGCCAAGAAGCCCACCGTTGGCTGCGGACGGTGGGTTTGTGTTTTCCGATCATGTGGCTAGAATACGCAGGTTATTCATCAGCCTTGACACAAGGGTCAGGGCAGGAAATCTTCCTGGAAGAATTATGACCGTCCTCGTAACTGGCGCCGCAGGACATCTTGGCGCCAACCTGGTGCGCGCGCTGCTTGCCCAAGGGCGATCCGTGCGCGCGCTGGTTTATCGTGACCGCCGCGCCCTCCAAGGACTCAATCTTGAGATCTTCCAAGGCGATGTGAGCAGCCCCGCCTCGATGGAAGAAGCCTGCGCTGGATGTGAGATTGTCTATCATCTGGCGGTTTTCATTTCCTTGCGCGATGAGGATTGGCCGCGCATGAAGGCGATCAATGTGGAGGGAACGAGGAATGTCGTCAACGCCTGCTTGGGGCAGGGCGTTCGGCGGCTAGTCCATGTGAGTTCAGTCCATGCTTTGCAGAACGAGCCGATGGATCAAGCGATCGACGAGTTGCGTCCTCTCGTCGATTGGGGAGATGCGCTGCCCTATGATGTTTCGAAAGCCATGTCGGAGTTAGAGGTGCGGCGCGGAATGGACTCGGGCCTGGATGCCGTTATTCTCAACCCGACAGGCATTATCGGTCCCCACGACTACAAACCATCACACTTTGGCGAGGTATTGCTCGCCTTGGCGCGGCGCAAGCTGCCGGCGCTCGTGGTCGGAGGATTTGATTGGGTGGATGCAAGGGACGTGAGTCTGGGGGCGCTGCAAGCCGAGGAGAAGGCGCCTTCAGGTTCAAGGTATCTGCTGTCCGGCCACTGGATATCGATAAAGGAGATTGCCAGGATTGTTGAGCAGTTCTGTGCTGTGCCGAGTCCTCGCTTCGTCGCGCCGATGTGGTTGGCAACCCTTGCGCTACCTCTTTCCCCATTGCTTTTCCGAATGGGTGTTAACCGCGCGCTCTACTCGCGGGCCTCGCTGCAAGCGCTGCGCGCTAATCCCAATGCAAGCCACGCAAAGGCGACACGTGAGTTGGGGTATCAGCCGCGTCCAATTGAGAACACATTGGAGGATACTCTGACTTGGTTTCGGGAGAACGGTTCTCTTGAAGCGCCCGGCTCAGGGAGACTATTGGAGCGCGGATGACAACACTAACACCCTTCAACATAGCATTAATCATCTGGTTTATCTTGGCGGCGGCTACGTTCATCGTCCTTTTATTTATCTCTGCACCCTACGGACGGCACGCACGAGGCGGATAGGGTCCTAGCATCAGCGCCAGACTGGGTTGGATCATCATGGAAGCTCCGGCGCCGACCATCTTCGCGCTGTGTTTCCTGGCAGGAGTCGACGGTTGGACGCTGGCGACACTATTGTTTTTCATCATGTGGGAGTTGCACTATGTGTATCGGGCGTTTGTCTATCCATACCTGCATAGAAGCGACGCAAAGCGAATGCCGCTGCTGATTGCGGGCATCGCTTTTGCATTTGGCCTGATCAACACCTATCTCATCGGCTCTCACTTGTACTCTCGCCCTGACTACTATACGGATCAGTGGCTCGGCGATCCTCGCTTCCTTGTTGGGACGGGACTGTTCGTGATCGGTCTTGTGATCAACCGCCAGTCCGACAGGATCCTGCGCGACCTGCGGAGATCGGGAGATACGAACTATCAGATCCCCACAGGTGGCCTATTCCGATGGGTTTCTTGTCCGAACTATCTCGGAGAGATCATTCAGTGGACCGGCTGGTCAATCGCTACCTGGTCGTTGCCGGGGCTGGCGTTCGCAATTTGGACTGTTGCCAACCTTGCCCCGCGCGCTCGATCTCATCACCTATGGTATCGTCGGGAGTTCCCGGATTACCCACTCGAGCGCAGAGCTCTAATCCCTCTGATTTGGTAGAAACGACGTCTTGCAGTAGACATTCCGGCTGCTATCGGGGCATATACCGAGTCCAAATGGGTAACAGGAATGGAACACGGCTGGAGGATTACTCCAGCCGTGTGATGCGTTATGGCCTTGTGCAATCGCTACTGGATGGCTTTATGGGCAATCATGGCTCATAGGTAACAAAGCTGAAGGTAAGCCCTTCGCTGTTAAAGTCTACAGTCTGCAGCCAGCCATAGTACCGGGTGGAGTTACGATCGGTGTAGAAGCAATAATGCCATCCGGTTGAGTTTTCTGCGGGAATACTCATCATCACGGGAAGCTTGAAGTAGTTGCTAGATTCACAATCGCTCCTGTTGGGCGCTGACTGCAAGCCCGGCCCCATGTTCATGAGGTGGAGGGGCAGGATGTTGCCACCTTGGCCCATGAGGAAGTTGAAGCGGATATCGGCATCAGCATCGGCGCAGGATAAGACTTGCCCACCCACGAAATCAAAGCATTGTGCAGTCGGCAGGACCTGATCAAACTTGAAGGCGTGTGTCCCAGGGGGCGGACCTTGAGTAGGCTCAATCGTGGCGGTTGGCACGGGAGTTGGCAGCGAGCTGGTGACGTTGATGACCACGCGCAGTGGAGCGTCGTCTTGCGCCGTGCCAAAGGTCTGCTCAAGATCGTTCTGAAGCATCCAGAGTGATGGGTATTCTCCTGCAATGCCCGGCGCAGCCATCGGCAGGCGAAGCGTCACGGTCTCTTCAGGTGCTACGAATGCCCCTAGAACAGCCCGGCTCGGTGCTCCCAAACTGTCTCCTGATGTATTGATCAGAGAATATGTTGGCGTCCAGATGCACGTACCAGCATTCTTTATGATCCATTCCACATGAAATTGCTCACCAGGATCAAATTCCTGCCCCAAGGCGATGGTGGCGGACCCGACCTGAACGAAATGGTTGGTGCAGGCAGTTGGATCTTGAGTAGGCGTCGGAGGAGTCTGCGTGCCGGAAGGATCCCCGCTCGTGTCAAGTAGCCCGCAAGCGGATAGCGACAGTAAAAGCACAACGGCCGCTGTCAATGCAAGTGTGAACGTAGTGCGCTTCATGACCCCCCTCCTGTTGCGGTTGCTCGCTCTATGACGGGATTGAACGAAACTCCCAGCATGCAAGGGTAGTCGATACCCTGAGGTCTGCTGTTGATTCTACGGGGCGAACAACCCAAATGGATATAGGGTTTTACGCCTAATTGTAGGGATATGAGACTGGCCGGGAATAGCAGTGAAATGGCACTGGATATCATCCCGCGCATTCGGATGAAATTCAACGCGAGGTTATACTTTGCAGGAGCAACTTTCGTGACTGGCCTGCAGGAGGGCGCTGCGCGATACGGAGTCGGAATACAGACACGATAAATTCCATTACGGAGGGAGCATGGACCAGAGGCGAAAATCGAGTTTGGCAGCGGGTTTGGTGCTAATTCTGCTCGGAATATGGTTCATAGCCGTGCGGTTCGTCCCCGCACTTCAGGCTTGGCAGATCGAGCGCTTTACCTGGCCCGTGGTCGTGATCGGGGTAGGGGCAGCCATGTTGTTTCTGGGCTTGCTCAGCGGATCACCACACATGGCCCGACCCGCATTCGTGATTGCCGGCATTGGAGGATTGCTCTACTGGCAAAACACCACAGGCAATTGGGATAGCTGGAAATATGTTTGGACGCTCATTCCCGGTTTCGTCGGCTTGGGCTTGATCGTGCATGGCTTGTTGGGCAGAGATACGCGCCGGCGGGTGTTGCGGGGCGTCAGGTCCATCTTGGTTAGCGCTCTCCTTTTCCTGATCTTCGGCTCATTATTTGGGGAGCTTGAACTGTTTGGACCCTATTGGCCGATACTCGTGATCGGTGTTGGAGTGTACATGCTGGTGCGGGCTCTGATACCGCGCTCGGCGTAGCTTCAGACTGTGGGGGCAAGCAGGTAATGCGATGCATTGCCTCCTGAGAAACGAGGTGAAGAATGCGAAGATGGGGCATTTTCTGGGGTGTTGCCCTCATTGCCGTGGGGGGCCTGATGCTGCTGGACAACTTGGGATTGCTAGGCTTTGATATTTGGGCGCTGCTAGGACCAAGTTTCTTTGTAGCCCTTGGATTGTGGGTATTGCTGGCGAAGCCCGTTCGCGCGCCCGCCATCGAAGGAGAGAGTCTCTCCATCTCCTTGCAAGGGGCGACCCAAGGGAGTGTCAGCATCCGCCATGGAGCTGGGAAGTTGCAACTGGGCAGCGGTGCGCCAGCGGGTGAGCTGCTATCCGGCACGTTCGAAGGCGGGGTGGGCCAGAAAAGCCATGTGGAAGGAGAGCTGATCAAGGCTTCATTGAGGGGACCATCTAGCTTCGTTCCGCATTTCTGGCCAACAAGGTCATGGAGTCACGGCTTGAATTGGAATGTGACTCTCAATGACGATGTGCCTCTGTTGCTCAACTGCCGGACAGGGGCAAGTGAAACCTCGTTCGATCTGCGGGGGCTTAAGGTGCAAGATTTCGATCTGCGATGCGGGGCCAGCGATGTCACGCTTTGGCTGCCGGAAGCTGCCGGCCACTCGAGGGTTGACATCCGAGGAGGGATGGGATCGATCAGAATCCATGTTCCCGAGGACGTTGCCGCACGCATTTCCCACTCAAGCGGCATGTCGGACATTTCGATTGATCCATCGCGGTTCCCCAAGCGGAACGGCGTTCACGAATCGCCCGATTTCGACTCTGCGGTCAACCGAGTCGAAGTGCGTATAAGAACGGGAATGAGCTCGGTCGAAATTCGTTGATCAGATGTGATGACTGGGGATGGGTTGAATCTGATAGATAGGTTGCTATAAAGGAGGTTCTGATGCGAAATTTTGCGCTACGTCT
>DAOVIK010000250.1 GCA_030673735.1 Anaerolineae bacterium | reverse complement strand
GAGGCTTAGGCTGCCTTCGCTACGGTGCTCGGACCACGCGCAACGATCTCGGTCGCCAATTGCCGATAGGACTTGGCCATCCACGAAGTCGGCGCATAGTGGGTGACCGGCACGCCCATCTGAGATGACTCGTCAGCTTCCGGCGAGGTCGGCACGAAGGAACTGAAAACCAGTCCGTTGAACTTCTCGATCAGGACCTCACGCATGATTCGATCGTAGATCGTGCCCATGTCCACGTTGTTGATCAACAAGCCACACACCCGCAGGCGTTGGTTGACGTTCTTGCGGATCAGAGAGATGATCGCCAAGGTGTCCACCAGAGCCCCCATGCCGTAGGTTGAACCATCGACTGGGATGATCACCTCGGTGCAGGCGATGAGTGCGTTGCCTGAGATCAAACCCAAGCTCGGGGGACAATCGATGAGCACATAAGGGAAGTGATTCTTCTTGAGCAGCTCTCCGAGCTTTTCCTTGAGCGCCTCGCGAAAGGTTCCCGAATTCCCGTATCTCATTTCAAAGGTCCGTAGATCCGGATCACCTGGAATGATGTAGAGCGACGGGTAGCTGGTCTTATGTATGAGGCCGGCCATCTCCCCATCAATGCCTAGCAGCAGATCAGACATCGTCATCTTTCCAGGGCGAACTTGCAGAGAGCGGCATAGACTCCCCATCGGATCCAAATCGAGCACCAGCACAGAATGCCCCATTTGCGATAGCACCCCGGCCAAGTTAAAGGCCGTTGTCGTCTTTCCAACACCGCCTTTGCGATTGACAACTGAAATCACGCGCGGCGCAGCCTCGACCTGAGGCTGCTGCGTGAGCTCGCGTGTCTCAGGCAAATCAGCGACGTTCAATTGACTGGTTACGTCTTCGTATACCGAATCCTCCTCTTGCGTGCGCAAGAGCGATTCACGCAACGATTGTGCACTTACAGGTTCATTCCCTTCGCCGCTCTGATTCAACTTCCAGACCGATCGAATATCAGAATCGAACCTTTGGCCCTTCGTATTCCTAGCTCGCTTTGCGGCTTTCTTCAGTCTCCTACTAAGCTCTGAGCGTTTCACGACTCTCCCTCCCCGCTGGCATCTGCCCCTATGGATTAACCGGCTCTGTGATTCTTCAAGCTAATGACGTCATGACACCTCCCCCATCACCAATATCCACTTGTGCAGACGTCATCTCGAAGACTTGCGACCTTTGACGCGCCAGAAGCTGCGCCCTACTTTTCCAGTCAGCCGCTTGCGGCGAATACTGCCAAGCCGCGTCGGAGGACCGCTATGCCGACTCGCAATCCGCATCGGAAGCGAGCTTGCCGCCGGCGGCCTCTCTTGACTTGCGACTGATTCCTCAATCGAAGGATTGCTCCTCAAGCGCCGTTTCACCTTATTGCCAACCCTCTTCTAGGTGCTGAGAATCTCAGCCGAGCACGACCCATGTGGGTCCTGCTCGGCTTTGTATGGGAACCGTGGTGCTGGTTCTGTCATCATCCCCTCCGGCGATTACGCCCTGATGACCTATCCACTGATCTACCCGTTTCCTTGCTTAAGTTTTACAATTCCCTCGCCGTAATGTCATCCACTCGCTAGCGTATTTGTCGTAATCAAAAAGGCTGATCTTGAGATCAGCCTTTCGATGTAAGCCTCTTGTGCTTTCTCAGACTTAAGTCCTAGGACCAAATCTACAGCTAGACTTCGACCCACCTCTCACGGATGGCATGCAAGATCGCTTGAGATCTGCAATCTACCTGTAATTTTCCGAAGATATTCCCCAAATGCGTCTTGACCGTCTTCTTCGAAATCGACAGCTCATCAGCAATGCGTTCATTGGTCAAGCCCTTCGACAGGGATTTTAGCACCTCCATCTCGCGAGGTGTGAGCTCGGCGCGCATGGGACGATCCTCTCCGTTGCGCTTTGCGAACATCTCCAGCAATCTACGAAGCAAGGAGGGTGTGACCAACGACTCCCCATTTGCGACACGGCCGATGGCGTCGATGAGTTCATCTTGCGTCGCATCTTTAAGCAAGAATCCGCGCGCCCCGGCCTCGACGGCTTCAAGCAAGTAGCGATCCTCCGCGTATCCGGTCAGGATGAGCACCGGAATCTCCGGGCGCAAGGCACTCAAACGACGCGTAGCCTCCACGCCGTCCATACCCTCCATGCGGATGTCCATCAAGACCAACTGAGGATTGAGCGTCAGCGCCATGCTTACCGCCTCCTCACCGTTTACCGCCTCGCCCAGAACCTCTACACTCGGCTCGAGCTCCAACATAATGCGCATAGCCTCGCGTACCACTCCATGGTCTTCTGCAAGTAGGATCTTAACTGGCTGCGGATGTTGTTCCTTCGGCATCTTTGTTCCTCCTATGCTTGCCGAAGCCTCGCTACTAGCTCGCGCAGCTGGCGGAGGGTTTCCCTTGACTGAGCCTTAATCTTCTCAAGGTCCGCCAGGGCAGCTTGGACATCACCGTTCATCTCGAGCCGCCTTTGGTAGGTTTCAATGTGAAGTAGGATGGCGGAAATCTCCTGAATCACCCCATCATGAAGCTCGTTGGCCAGCCGTGTGTGATCCAATTGCGGCATTGGGCCTCCTGATCTGCGCAGACCTGCAAATGATAATCTGCCCTTCTGCCTGCCAAAGCAGGAGGGCCTGTTTCACTCCCCCTGGCCGCTCGTTATTCCGTCAATGGAAAGCCGACGACTACTCAAATCCCTGGGCCCCCCGCTGGCCACTTCCTAGCATATTAGCAAACGCTATTCCTTGGCCTTGCAAACTCCTTACAAATACGCCATATGGATTAGAGCCGATACTTTCTGTGCGAGAAGGGCGGTAATGCAGGGCGGAGTAATAGTGTATTTTGAAGTGGTGTCTTGCCGAAAGGGGGACACATGTACCATCTTAGATTGTGGTTAGTTTTCACGGAGATCGCGCGCGGTGGGAATTTGCGTTTGGTCAATGAAACGCAACCCGGTTTTGTGCTAGCATTCACAAGGAGGTGGAGTGCGTTTCGCACGCAACCACTAGCATGCTTGAGATGGGATCACATGAAGCGCTTCGTCGTCTTGCATATCCCTTGGGTGCTGCTGCTATCGGCGTGTTTGGCGACGCCCCCGCCGGAACTTCTTTTTACCCGCACCCCTCAGCCATCACAAACCACGGCGGCAACCCCCGCTCAAGACGTCGATCCTCCGGCCACTCCTTCTTCCGTCGAAATCGAGGGCCGAACGATTCCTGTGGATAAGGTGGTCCAAGGTCTGCTGTGCGACGACGAATGGCACGGAACGATTTATGTGACTGAAGATATCCAAGTCAATCCAT
>DAOVIK010000105.1 GCA_030673735.1 Anaerolineae bacterium | reverse complement strand
GGTTCCCAATGGAAGCGGGGTGGGCGTGATGGTGGCCGTGGGGCTTGGCACAGGGGTAGAGGATGGCGGATTGGGAGAAGGCGATCTTGGAGAGGGCGTCGCCGTGGCGCACGCCGACACTGTCACCACTCCCAGGATCAAAATGAAGAAGTGCCTCAAGCTGGCCCCCTTGATAGCTCGTTTGCGCGAAGGGCGCTGGTCATCGCGCCTAGATGTTGAACGCAAAGCCTCTGCGGATGGACTTGCAGGCATTCACTCACTCGTTGGTGGTTCCGCCGGAAGATGCGGTTAATGATACCCGACATTCAGAGCTGCGAAATCGGCGTAGGCGATTGACAGCCTGTTGCTGATCTCTGATCGAATCGGACCGTGGGCGGTATAATCGAACGCATGAAGTACTACCTTTGGACGGCCGGCTGCCAGATGAACGTGGCCGACTCGCAGCGAGTGGCTTCGGTTCTGGAGAAGCTGGAATTCGCCTCAACGGACGATGTCGAGCAAGCCGATGTCATTGTGCTCAACACCTGCGTGGTGCGCCAGAGCGCAGAGGATAAGGCCTATGGACGCCTGAATTCGCTGCGGGGGCTCAAGCAGCGGCGTCCGCAGGTGGTGATCAACCTCATGGGATGTCTCGTGGGCGTGAAGGGGAATCCCGCGCTGAAAGAAGCGTTCCCGCATGTCGATGTGTTCTCAGGGCCGGCGGATCCCGCACCGCTGGTGGCCTTCCTGACCGCCTCCGATGGACGTGCGCTGGACAATGACGAAGTAAAGACACGCCATGCGATCATGGACGAAGAGCTGCTGCTGCCGCTGCGAGAGCGCGGCCGCTTGGTCTCGGCGTACGTTCCGGTTGTCAATGGCTGTTCGCATGCCTGCACATTCTGCGTCATCCCCTACCGGCGCGGCGCGGAGAGCAGCCGTCCTGTGGATGAGATCGTCAACGAAGTACGGCTCCTCGTCGAGCAAGGCGTGCGTGAGGTTACGCTGCTCGGGCAAATCGTCGATCGCTACGGCATGGATCAGAAATCAGGCGTGACGCTGGTTGATCTTCTGCGGAAGGTGCATGAGATCGATAGCTTGCAGCGCATTCGCTTCCTTACCTCGCATCCAAACTGGATGACGGACGAACTGCTCGATGTGGTGGCCGAGCTGCCCAAGGTCTGTGAGCACATCGAGGTTCCTGTGCAGGCAGGCGATGACGAAGTGCTGCGCCGCATGAAGCGCGGCTACACCAGCGATGACTACCGAAGATTGGTCGACCGGATCCGGGAGCGGATACCGGGCTGCTCGATCGCCACGGATATGATCGTGGGCTTCCCGGGCGAGAGTGCGGAGCAGTTCCAGCGCAGCTATGGTCTGCTGGCTGAACTCAAGATGGACGTTGCCCACCTGGCGCGTTTCTCGCCGCGGCCGGAAACCGTCGCTGCCCGGCGCATGCCGGACGACGTGCCCGAGGCGGAGAAGATGGAACGCTTTCGGGCGCTGGAGGAGCTGCAAGCAGGAATCGCTGCGGAAATCAACAGCGCCTATCTGGGGCGGACGGTAGAGGTGCTCGTGGAGGAGAAGCATCGCGGCCGATGGAAGGGGCGCACCAGAAACAACAAGTTGGTGTTCTTTGAGGCTGAGGGAAGCCTGCGCGGTGAGCTCGTCCCTGTGCGCATCGAGTGGACCGGCCCATGGACGATGATCGGTGTTCCCGCGAGGCGCGAGCCGGAGCGCGAGTCCGTTGCCGGCGATGCAACCGCGCATGAGAACGTGTCTGACTGAGGGGGAGACGACGCCTGATTCCCACGGGGAAGAGGCTGTTGAAGGTCGGAGGATGAGGATGAAGAGGGTGCTAGGACCGGATCTGTCGAAGGTGGCGATCTTGGCAGTCATACTGCTCGTACTGCTGAGCTGCAACTTCCCGGGCTTGCAGCCCACACCGGACTTCGATGCTACGTCAGTCGTCCGGACGGTATCGGCGAGGCGGACCGAGGACGCCTCAAATTTGGTGACAGCCCTGGCACATACTGCAACTCCCGCAAATCAGACAAGCACGCCGACGGCGACGGGCACGCAGATATTGGCCACGGCAACTGCCACGGAGGAACCCTGCCAAGATCGGGCGCGCTTCATTATTGACGTCACCATTCCCGACGAAACCTACCTGGCGCCGGGAACGGAATTTGAGAAGGTATGGCGCCTGCTCAACGCGGGCACTTGCACATGGACGACGGAGTACGCGCTGGTCTTCGACAGTGGGAACATCATGGGTGGTGATCCGGTGGTTTTTCTGTCCACCTCCGTATCTCCCGGCATCACCGTGGATCTCGCGGTTGACATGATTGCCCCGATGACCGAGGGCAGCTATGAGGGCAACTGGCTGCTGCGCAACCACTTGGGCGTACTCTTTGGGCTGGGCATTCAGGCGGACAAGAACTTCTGGGTCAGGATCAATGTCGGATCTACCCCGACGCCGACCAGCACACCCACACAGACGCCCACTCCTACCGCTACAGCCACACCCACCGAAACCCAGGAACCCTAAAGCGACGGAACCTAGACTCGACATCCGCGGTTGGCTCTTGAGCGCGGTCCGCGGGTGATCTGTGTCCGTAGTCGTCCAGGTGTCGGCATATTCCCCTCGGTAGTGGCCCGGTGCTACAATGCACTTGATACCGCATCTTCCGGCAGGAGAAACGCCATGGCTTCCAAACCGCGCCTCTATTTGATCGACGGTCATGCGCTGGCGTACCGCACATACTTCGCGCTTGCGGGGGTGGGTGGTGAATCGCGCTGGATGACCCGAGCTGGCGAGCCCACCGCGGGTACATATGGCTTCACCTCCGTGCTGCTCAGGCTCTTAGAGCAGGATAATCCCGAGTACCTGGCGGTGGCTTTCGACAAGGGGCCCACCTTCCGCGATGAGCTGTATCCCGAGTACAAGGCCACGCGCGAAAAGATGCCCGAAGACCTTCGGGCGCAGATAGACCGTATCCGCCAAGTTGTGGATGCGTTCGGGATTCCCATATTCGAAGCAGACAACTACGAGGCCGATGATGTTCTGGGTACAGTGGCTCGCACTGCGGCAGCGGAGGGCGCTGAGGTCACCATTCTCACCGGAGACCGCGATCTGCTGCAATTGGCGGACGAAGGCGTCACGATCCAGCTCTCTGGGCGCAGGTTATCCGAGGCCGAGAAGTACGGTCCGAAGGAAGTCGAGAGCAAGATGGGGATCCGGCCGGATCAGATCGTAGATTACAAAGCTCTTGTGGGGGATAAGAGCGACAACATACCAGGTGTGCGAGGGGTTGGCAAGAAGACGGCGGTCGCCTTGCTGCAACAATACGGAACCCTGGATGAGATCTATGCCCACATTGACGAGGTTGCGGGGCGCTTTCAGACAAAGCTGCGGGAGGGCAAGGATGATGCACTCCTGAGCAGGAAGCTGGCTGCGATAAGCACCGAGGTGCCCGTGGAGTTCGATCTGGAGTCCTGCCGCACGCGGCAGTACGACCATGATAAGGTTTTCGAGCTCTTTCGCGAATTGGAATTCCGATCGCTTCTCAGCAGATTGATCAAGGACGAGCAGCAGGCGGAGGGACGGCAGCTCGATCTATTCACGAGCGCCCAGGAAAGGTCTTCTTTGCCGGATGCCGAAGGCGTTTTGGTTGTTGCCAATTCCAAGGAGCTTGAGGCGCTGGTGAAGCGATTGAAGAAAGCGAAGCGCATTGCCTTTGACGTCGAGACCACAAGCACCGATGCCATGCGCGCCAATCTTGTCGGCATCTCCATCGCAGTTGAACCGGGCGAGGGCTATTACTTGCCGATCGGACATCACTCCGAGTTTGCCGGGGGACCGCAAATGGAGCTTGGCCAAGTCATCGAAGCATTGCGCAAGCCGCTCACCGATCCAGGCAAAGAAAAAGTGGGACACAATCTCAAATATGACTACATTCTTCTGGCGCGTCAGGGTTTGCGTGTGGCGCCGCTGACCTTCGACACCATGGTGGCGGAATGGCTCTGCAACCCGGCCTCCCGGAATCTCGGTTTGAAGAACCTGGCATGGGCCCGCTTGGGGGCCGTGATGACTGAGATAGAGGAGTTGATCGGAAGCGGGCGGAATCAACGCTCAATGGACGAAGTGCCGATTGCAAAGGTGGCGCCATACGCGGTTGCGGATGCAGAGGTCTGCCTGCGCTTGCTACCGGTCCTTGAGAAGGAACTGAAGGAGAAGAAGCAGCTCTCGCTATTCCACGATGTCGAAATGTCGCAAGTTCCTGTGCTGGCCGAGATGGAGATTGCCGGAGTGGGACTGGATTTGGATTTCCTGGGCAATTTCTCAGACAGCCTGGCGGAGCGCCTGGAGGCAATCGAGGGGCAGATCTACAGCAAAGCGGGCCGCGAATTCAATGTCAATTCCACGCAGCAACTGTCCGCGGTTCTTTTCAACGAATTGGGCTTGAAGCCGCCGGATCGCACGCGCCGGACGGCCTCAGGCCACTATTCCACAGCTGCCTCCGTGCTGTTTGAGTTGCAGCAGGCGCATCCTATTGTGGAGTTGATCCTCGAGCAACGCGAGATCGCCAAATTGAAGTCAACCTACACCGATGCATTGCAGGCGCAGTTGAATCCTGAAACCGGCAGGGTTCACACCTCGTACTCTCCAACAGGCTCCGTTACCGGCCGATTGGCGTCTTCCAATCCCAACTTGCAGAACATCCCCATCCGTTCGGAGATAGGGCGGCAGATACGGCAAGCTTTCGTGGCGGCGAGCAACCATCAGTTGCTCAGTGTGGATTATTCGCAGATCGAGCTGCGCATCGTGGCCCACATGGGAGATGACAAGGTCATGATACAGGCCTTTCGTGACGACCAGGATATTCACGCCACGACAGCAGCCGAGGTTTTCTCGGTGCCTCTCGAAGAAGTCTCGTCAGAGATGAGACGGCGTGCAAAAGCGGTCAATTTTGGTCTGATCTATGGTATGAGTGCCTTTGGTCTCTCAAGATCCACAGATCTAACGCTGGCTGAAGCGGAGGAATTCGTCAAGGCCTATTTTGAGCGTTTTCCCGGGGTCAAAGGATATCTGGAGCACACCCGCCACCAGGCTGCAGACCAGGGCTATGTCGAAACCTTGCTTGGCAGGCGAAGGTATTTTCCGCAACTGATGAAAGGCGCAAAGGGCGTGAGCGAGGTCGCACGTGCACGAGCGTATCGAGAGGCGGTCAATGCCCCCATCCAGGGTTCCGCGGCCGATATCATCAAGCTTGCCATGATGCGGTTGCCGGAGGCGATTTTTGATGCGGGTCTGGGTGTCCAGATGCTGATGCAAGTACATGACGAGCTGGTCTTTGAGTGTCCCAAGAAACAGATCCCCCCGGCAACAGAGCTGATCGGCGAGATCATGCAGAACGCATTCAAGCTGAAGGTTCCGCTGAAGACCGACGCTCTAGCAGGCGACAACTGGGCGACGATGAAGCCTATTGTCTAGGAATCGCTATCGGGTACCCCCATTTTCGACAAGACCAATGAGCTATATGGATGCATAGCCCCTCAGCGTTCGAGGTCGATGATCTTATGCTATACTCGCGTTGCTGTCAGATCCCAACTTAAAGCTGCATAAAATGACTGGACGGAAAGATCTCTTCGAAGAATCCATGCGACTCGGGAACTCAGCAGCTTGGAATCTCGAATGGGATAAAGCGATCGAGCATTATCGCAAGGCTTTGGACGAGTTTCCTGAGTCATCAGAAGCTTTATCCTGCCTGGGCCTTGGCCTGTTGGAAACCGGCAAAACCAATGATGCCTTGGCAGCCTACCATCGCGCCGCGCGTGCTGATCCTCAGAACCCCATCCCCCTTGAGAAATGCGCCGAGATTTTCGAGCAGCTTGGCCAACCGAACGAGGCACTTGAACAGCGCGATGCCGTAGCGACGCTGCACATGAAGCGGCAGGATATCGAGAAGGCGCTCGTCAATTGGACGCATGTGGCCCGTCTCGCTCCTGATAATCTGGACGCTCGCTCGCGCCTGGCGATGACATACGAGCGCATGGGGCGGACCAAAGAAGCGCTTATTGAATACCTGGCCGTAGCCTCGATTCTGCAGCGCAGCGGCAATCCAGATCGGGCCATCGAAGCCACGCAGCGTGTGCTAAGTATGGCGCCTGGGGACGCAGATGCAATTCGGGCTTAT
>DAOVIK010000127.1 GCA_030673735.1 Anaerolineae bacterium | reverse complement strand
GCCTGGGCACAATCCCCATCACCTCCACAACTGCCAGATCATCAACCCCCCAAGCAATGACGCCGCGCTCGACCATCTGCTGTCGCTGATGGGCGTAAGCATCATCGTCTTGGTCTTCAGTCGGCGTGGGCTGGGGCGTCTCAGTGGGTGTCGGCGAGGCATGAGGCTCGACATCGGGTGCACAAGATGCAAGAAGGATGCACAATAGAAGAACCGCGCTTGACGCCCTCATGCGTCTCCCTCCAAACCCATCCAAGCTGTCTGCAGCTTCGCCCGAGCTTCACCTTTGCTTTCCGATCTACCTTACCACGGCTCATCGCTTTGCGCTCAAATACTATCGCCTGTCTGCATAGCATCGAACAATGGTATCGAAACTCTTGAGAATGCAAGTCTGTGAGCCTGCCCCGTCGGTTCTGAGATGAATCCGGCCCAATCAAGATGATCAGATACTCTCGACCACATGAGGGCGCATCTTGCCTTTCGTGCCGGCCCCTTGAGTCGGAAGACACCAGATGCACAACAGGGCGGTCGCCGACCGCCCTGTCTAATGATCGAAAGCCTTATATCGGTCTATTGAAAGCCCAGCAACCTCATCAGGGCATTCAGCGGAGCGTAGAGAATATTGTCGTAGTTGGCATCCATGAACAATAGAATGCCGCCACACACTACTGTCAAAACCACACAACCGATCCCGGCTAATATCCAACGATTCCTGCGCTTCTTATCCGTGGGAGCAGCTTCCTTGATTACTTCGAACTCCTTCGGCCTTTGGGCAACAGGCTCTGCGGCCGGTGCAAATTCCGTCCCAGGCGGCGCCTCGATTAAAGGTTCTTCCAGTGTTTTTGGTGGCGCTTCGACCGCTTGTTTTTCGACCTTTGTAGGCAGCGGTTCGACTGCGGGTTCTTCCACTTCTTGGGGCGGCGCTTCGACCACAGGTTCTTCCAATTTATGGGTCGGCGCTTTGACCACAACAGGTTCCACCGTGACCGTCTCCGCAACGGCCTCAGTGCCCAACTCAAACGAAATCACCAGCTTCTGGCTGACGCCGATTTGCTCACCCGGAATGAGCAAGTGCGGGCCGGTGAGGCGCTCTCCGTTCACGAATGTGCCGTTGGTGGAGCCGAGGTCCTCAAGCACGTAGCCCTGTGGAGAGAGCGTCAAGCGCGAATGCCTGCGCGATACTTCGGCGTCAGCCAGAACGATGTCGTTGGTTACGTCCCTTCCCAGGATCACGGTCTCTTTGTCGAGATCAAAGACCGTCCCCTCTTGCGGTCCGGTGCGTATGGCAAGGGTATACTTTGTCGCCGACATTTGGCATCCCCCTTCATCTGATTGCCACGTTTCGAGTGTACAGCCTCAGATATTACAAGTCAATCTGGCTTCTTCGACAACGGCCGAACGTTGAGCCGCAAGCCGTCCACTCCCGTCACTTCTACCCGAGAGCCTTCCTCAATCTCGCCTTCAAGATCCTCGACCTCGGCAGACCACAGCTCTCCACCCACTAGCACGGAGCCCGTCGGTTTCAGCGTTTCCCGCACTTTGCCGATGCGGCCAATGAGCGCCTCAGTCCCTACAGCATGCGGGCGTCGCTGGGCGCGGATGGCAAAGGCAAGCACCACCAGGAAAAATCCCGCGGTGAATATTCCAGCGCCTACCACGAGCGGAACCGAAACTCGCTGGAAGGCCGGCGTTCCCGGAGAATTGAACAGCACCAGCGCACCTGCGATAAAGGAAGCCACACCTGCTGCGGCGAGCGCCCCATGGGTCGTGGCCTTGATCTCCAAGAGAAACAGCACGAAGGCAGTGATGATGAATATCAAGCCCACCCAGTTCACGGGAAGCACTCCCAGGCCGTATGTGCCCAGCGCCAAACAGACCACGCCGATGAAGCCCGCCACCCAACCACCGGGGCTGGAGATCTCTATCAGGATCGCCTGCACGCCTACGGTAAGCAACAGAAAGACCACGTTGGGATTGGTCAGTGCCTGCAGCACTTGCTCGATGAGGCTCTGGGGTAGTTCTTCAAGACTTGCTCGCGCGGTACGCAACTGCCGCTCCCCGGCCGCAGTCTCAACGTTCCAGCCATCGAGTTGTCTGAGCAGATCATCTAGGTCTTCGGCGATGATGTCGATGAAGCCCACCTGCAGTGCTTCTTCAGCCGTTGCAGCCTTTGCTTCCTCTACGGCTGCCTCCGCCAGGGCAACCGCTTCCGGTCCTCGCCGGGAAGCCAGACTGCGCATGGTTGCCTTGATCATCTCCGCGGCTTTGGCTTCGAGTGTTTCCTGCAGGTCCTCCCCCTGCATCCCAACCGGACTGGCGGCGCCAATGGTGGTCTCGGGCGCCATGGCGGCCACGTGGCCGGCGAGCGTTATGACCGTTCCGGCGCTTCCGGCCATGGCCCCTCGCGGAGCGACGTAGACCACGATGGGCACCCGGCTTGCGAGCATGGCCTGCACCATGCGGTTCATCAGATCGATGGAGCCCCCCGGAGTATCAAGCTGAAATATCACCGCCTCGGCATTCTCGTTCTCCGCTCGGGCCAAGCCGCGATCGAGGTATTCCGCCATGGCCGGCGTAAGCGGCCCTTGCGCTGAGAGCAGCAAAATCACGCCCCCTTCCTGCGCCGCGGCAGGAGCAGGAAGCATGCTTAGGATCATTCCTAAAGCGAAGATCGCCATCAGTCGTCTTGCACGCATCATCTCTCCTTTGATTCTCATTATAGCCTCGAAGTAACGGGCACCGGCTGTCGACTTGTCTACTTGACTGCCTTATAATCCCTGCTGAACGCCACATACCAGGCTGGCGCTCCAAGATCACCACTTCTCACAATCCCGTGCGAAGCACAATGAGGTGCCCAGTGCCGCCACTGCTCTCGGTAATCATCCCCGCCTTGAATGAGGAGCATCGCCTGCCCAAGAATCTCCGGCGCGTCCTTGATTTTCTGGATGCGCAGTCTTTTCCATCCGAGGTGCTGGTCGTCGACAGCGGGAGTGATGATAGGACCTCTGCGATCGTCGAAAAGTTCATCCCCGTGACCCCAAACCTGCGCTTGTTCCGTGAGGAGGAGCGGGGCAAAGGCCGCGCCGTGCGCCGCGGTATGCTGGAGGCCGGAGGCCAATACCGCTTCATCTGCGACGCCGATCTTTCCATGCCCATCGAAAACATCAACAGCTTCCTACCACCGAAACTCGAGGGTTTCGACATCGCCATCGCCTCACGCGAGGTGCCGGGCGCGGTTCGCTACAACGAACCGGCCTATCGTCATTGGATCGGAAGAGGATTCAATCTCTTGGTGCGATTGCTGGCGGTTCCTCAATTTCACGACACGCAATGCGGCTTCAAATGCTTTCGCGCCGAAGTGGCTGAGGAGCTGTTTTCAATTCAGCGCCTGCATGGATGGGGATTTGACGTCGAGGTTCTCTTCTTGGCCATGAAGCGCGGGCATCGCGTCGTCGAGGTGCCCATCCCCTGGCACTTCAACCCTGACAGCCGTGTACGCCTCCTGCCGGATTCGATTGGGATGTTCACGGACCTGATCCAAATCCGCCGAAATTGGAGGAAGGGGATCTATGGGCCCCGCGAATAGCCGAACCTCTTATCCCGATCTGAGCTTCGAACAACAATTGATGAAGAGCAGCTGTGTATGTATCGCCGGGCTGGATGAGGCCGGCCGCGGCGCGTGGGCAGGACCGGTTGTTGCCGGAGCGGTTGTGCTTCCGCTGGAGCGCGCTGATCTGGCACAGCTTCTCAGCGGTGTGCGCGACTCGAAGCGCATGACAGCCGCCCAGCGAGAGCTATGGTATGAGAATATCCGGCAGGCGTGCGCTGGCGTTGGCGTCGGGCGCACCACGTCTCGCGAGCTCGACGGCAAGGGGATGATTGCCGCGACCAGGCTGGCCATGCAGCGTGCGCTCAACGATCTCGACCTGCTCCCGGATCACCTTCTGATCGACTACGTGACCCTGCCCTCCGTACACATTCCTCAAACCGTCCTGACCTTTGGCGATTCCAGGAGTCTCTCGATCTCCGCCGCCTCCGTCGTCGCCAAAGTCACCCGCGATCGCACAATGATCGCCATGGAAGAAACTTACCCGGGCTACGGCTTCGCCTCGCATAAGGGCTACGGCACTCCGCAGCATCGCCTAACGCTCAAGGTTCTTGGTCCCTGCCCCGAACATCGGCGCTCATTCGCCCCGGTCGCCGCCTTTGCTTTTGCCCACACACCGCACCTCGATCACCAGAACTGACTGACGCATCGGCTTGACTAATACATACACGGCGCATGCACCTCACTTTCTGCAGCCGCCGATCTCAAGTAAACTAAACACGCGGTCGCGCCGGAGGATCGTTTGGGCCTGGAATCTTTCTTTGCCCCGAAATCTGTTGCCGTAATCGGAGCCTCCACCAATGCCAAGAAACTTGGTCATGCGGTGCTTAATAACCTTGTCAATGGCGGCTTCCTTGATAAGAAGCGACGCGTCTATCCCATAAACCCCAAAGCAAAGGAGATCTTGGGGATCCCAGCCTATCCATCTGTGCTCGAAGTTCCCGATCCGATCGACTTGGCGGTGATCGTGATCCCCTATCCAATCGTGCCGGATGTCCTGCGAACCTGTGGCGAGAAAGGCATCTCAGCCGCTATCGTAATCAGCGCCGGCTTTCGCGAGGCGGGCATGGAAGGCCTGAAGAGGGAACGCGAATTGGTCGAGATCGCCAGCCAGTACGGCATCCGGCTGATCGGCCCAAATTGCCTGGGCGTGATCGACACCACCACTCCCCTCAACGCCTCTTTCTCCGCTGGCATGCCGCCTACGGGACCGATGGCCTTCATGTCGCAATCCGGCGCCCTGGGTACGGCTATCCTGGATTGGGCTCAGGCAGGACGCCTGGGGCTGAGCAAGTTCGTCTCACTGGGAAACAAGGCTGACGTCGACGAAGCCGATCTCCTGCTCGCCTTGCAGGATGATCCCTCGGTGAACGTGATCCTGATCTACACCGAGGGATTGCCCGACGGACAGGAGTTCATCAAAGTCGCCCGCCAAGTCTCGGGCAAGAAACCCATCGTTGCCGTAAAGTCCGGCGTGACCCAGGAGGGCTCCCGCGCGGTTAGCTCCCACACTGGCTCCTTGGCCGGATCGGAGCAGGCCTATCAAGCCGCCTTTCAGCAAGCGCGAGTTCTGCGCGCCAATTCGATGCAAGATCTGTTCGATCAATCTCTGGCCTTTGCCTATCTCCCGCCGCTGCGCAATGATCGCATTGCCATCGTGACCAATGCCGGTGGTCCAGGAATCCTGGCCACGGATGCGCTCTCGCGCTCCGGCCTGCAACTGGCGCGCTTCGAAAGCGATTGCATCCGCGCCCTCGAGCAATTCCTTCCCGATGCCGCCAGCGCTGCCAATCCGATCGACGTCCTGGGAGATGCCGGGCCCGACCGCTTCCGTTTTGCCTTGCAGCAGGTTATTGCTGATCCGCAGGTTGATGGTGTGCTGGTGATCTTGGCGCCACAGGCAACGACGGAAATTCGCGAGATCGCGCGGGTGGTGGCCGAGTTGGCTGGCGAGGCCTCGATCCCACTGGTGACGAGCTTCATGGGGGAGGCCCGCATGCAAGAGGGCATCGCCATCCTCGACCAACACAAGATACCCAACTTCCCTCATCCCGAGCGTGCAGCGATGGCACTCAAGGCGATGAGCACCTACCGGCAATTCTGCGAACAACCTCAGCCCGAATATGAGACCTTTACGGTGGATCTG
>DAOVIK010000192.1 GCA_030673735.1 Anaerolineae bacterium | reverse complement strand
GAGCCAGGTCAAAAATCCGCATCGCCTCTCTCGAGAAGTAGTGTCGGGAATTGACAACCTCAAATCCGGTAGTCTGCAGCTTCTGAATCCAGCCATCATGAGATAGAGAGTGGATTTGCCGAGAAATGAAATCGAAATACCGGCAATACAGTTTTTCGAAAGCGCGGAGATGGAGCGATCGGAATATATGGGTCCCAAGGAGATAATCCGTGTAGTCACCTGCCGGAACTGTGAACACAAAATACGCCGCTTCCTGCAAGACCCGATGAATCTCCTCAAGCGTGCCATCCAGGTCAGGGATGTGCTCGAGAACTGAGTTGCTGATCGCGCTGCCAAAATGACCATCCGGGAAGGGCAAGGAACCTCCACCTGCACGCAGTAAGTATCTGTATGCACGAGATTCCTTTGCCTCGTTCATGTACCTCGTGGAAGGATCAACTCCAATTTCAAGCGGGGTTTCAAAGCATGTTGATGCGAAGAACCCATCGCCGCACCCAATATCCAAGGTCGGCCGATTCAAAGGAACGTCCTGATACAGCTTGCACTCTGTCGAACGAAGCAAGGAGAAATGCATCGGTCTATGATCAAGGTAGGTGCGCAGAAAATCCTTGCTCATTCGCTTCCCCCACCAACGCTCAATAGAATTTCACTCACCCGTTCTGCGTATTGATCCCAACCAAGTGACTCTTGAACGAAATTACGTCCCTTAGTGGCTTTTGGGGCATACACATCTGGGTTTTTGTGGAATTGCAGGATAGCTTCGGCGAATTGCTCCGAAGTTGGGTCGCTCACGATTCCAATATCGTGTTCGGAGATGATCTCAGCAGCGCCTGTGTCATTTGAGACAATAGAAATTCTTCCTGCACTCAACGCTTCAAATGGAGTTAGACCCCAACTCTGGTTGACAGCAGGCAAGAGATTGACATCGCAAGCTGAATACAAGTCCCGAATTGAATAGCTCTCAACGGTACCCAAGAACCGGATCTTCTCCGAGATCCCTAATTCTCGAGCGCGAATTCTATGCTCGGATTCCATCGGGCCACTTCCAGCCAGAAGGAGAACTGCATGGGGGATGTGGGGGAGAATCGAATCTAAGGCATCGATGCATACACCTTGATTCTTCTGTGGATGAAGCTTCCCCACCACTAGAAGCACAAAATGGCCATTCAGCTCCATCTTCGACCTACACTCAGATCTCCTACCCTCGCTGTAGAATTCATAATCAACGCCTAACGGGACTATCGTTGAGCTGATGCCGTATCTTTCCAACACATCCTGTTGAGTCTTTTTGGACGGCACATATATCGCATCGGCTAATCGAGCCATCTTCGTATCGATCCAACTGCTGGCGATAAGCCAGCCTAAGAAATCGCCAATCCCAAGCCTTACCGCTCGTCTGAATGAAATTCGCTCCGGCGGTTCGTTGCAGGTCCACACAATCTTCTTGTTCCTTAGCTTGCCCACGATGACTGCTATCCACAAAGACGGGAAGTTATGCGGATTAAGAATGTCAAACTGGGGCGCATGCTTCCATGCGAGGTAAAGGAGGATCCAAGGGCCAAATAGGAGGAAGAAGATCCTGGATCTCTGGCAGACAGATCGCAGCCAATCAGAAGGAATGATGAATCGAGAGTCCAATTTACCCTCGGGCATTCCTTCGAAGTTGACATACGTGCAGACAATTGCAGCTTCATTGCCTGAATCCGCAAGATGCTTCGCCAGTTCTATGCTGATGGTTTCTGCTCCACCAAGCTGTATCCATGGCTGGATAATCATGATCCGCATGACGTGTTCCTCTTGCTTACCACCGTCCACCATTCCCTATGTCTTCGACCGCATAGCCATAACCTTCGCCACCTGCAATGGATTAGCAATCAGGCTGGGGAAGGCATAGCACTCGTTCGTGCAGCTGCACGATTTCCGGGCGATTTTCGTCCTGACCTTTCTTGCTTCCACTGAGTTCCAGATCTCGGCGAAGGAGGTCTGGCGTACATTTCCGATGGGCGGTAACAGCTCACATGGCCTGACTGAGCCATCGTGACCTACCACACCTAAAATTCGGCCTGCCTCGCAGGGGACAACTTGCGTTGATCGCTCAAGATTCCCCATCGCGACCTCAAACGTCAGCCGATCCGCGATCCTTCTCAAGCTGCTTTGGTCCCCGGGGCAATTGGAGCCCTTCAGCTCAAACAACTCCCGGATCCTCTCATTCGGCGGCAAGGACAGGCTTGAATCGCGCACTGTACCTCTCAGGAGCTTGATGCTGGGTGAGTGCACGCCAGGCAAGAGCGAAGGAAGATGCGCGAATAAATCACGAACAGCAGCATCGTTCTCGTCAGTGATCGTTGTTTGGACGCGAAGTATCAAATTGGGGAAATCACGGGTAAGAGAACGAACCCTTCGATATGTTTTGCTCAATCTTCGGTAGCCACCGGGAACGCCCCTGATGCGATCGTGGGCGCGCTCGGTTCCGTCGACTGAGAAAGAAATCGTGACCGGCCGTCCATTTGCCGCAGCCAGAATGTCTCGCACGCTGCAGTACGTCTCGTAGGGACGCATTCCATTGGTTGGGATCGAAACCGCTCCTACTTCGCTATTCCGGAAGAAGAGCCGACATATATCGGGCAGGTCTCGTCGGAGAAAGGGTTCGCCACCGGTTATGAGCAGCTTGTCAAGTGGACCAACTTGAAGGGATAGATGTTCCAACTCATCCAACGTGAGGTCATTGCCATCGCCGATGCTGTCCACGTAGGAGCAGTGACTGCACTTCGCATTGCAGGTCGAGGTAGCAAACAAAGTAAGAATGCGAGGCGATTGGAAGCGGCCTTTGAGTAGGCTATAGGTGAGAAGCGATCGCACTCCTTGCCTGGTCGGCGAGGTATTGATCCAACGCTGCCAGCACCAATGCCAAATCCCCAAGTGGTAGCTGGTTTTGCTAAGCAGAATGAAAGGCATGCGAAGCAATACATCCGGATGCTGCCTAAGGTTCCCTGCTGTGATGCCCAACGTTTCCATCAAGGCAATCGGCAGCACAAGTAAGGCATAGGCGAATGGATTGTGTGCTTTTGCCAGGGCACGGTTGCGCAAGCTTAAATCCTTGTACTGACTCTCGATGAGCAATCCCGCGTGCTTGCCTCGGGACCACTGATCCTTGAGCAGGTCTTTGAGCGTCTTGCGATCGTGGTTGTGCAGGACCTGGACCTTCGGCTGGTAGATCGTCTTCAGACCCTTTCGCTTCAGACGGAAGGAGAGATCAATATTCTCAAGAACCCGCACCTCTTCGTTGAAGCCGCCCATTTCCTCGAAAAGAGCCCTTCGAATCGCAAACGAAGCCGTCCACAAGCGGCCTTCCCCGCGGCGATTGGTCTGGGATGCGCCGAAATGGGAAAGATCGGCACATCGCGCAAAGAAGCCTGTAGATTTTCCAGCGATCATCCCGCTTACCGCGCCAACGTCATCTCGTTCCAGTTCTGCCAGGTTCTCCTCAATCCACCCTAACTGCGCTTCGCAGTCGTCATCCAGGAAGATAAGCACCTCGCTCGTTGCTCGGACAGCTCCCAAGTTGCGCGCTTTGCCAGGCTGCAGAACGGGACCCACATCGACGACCTGGATCATCGGCCAACGTTCCTTCAACAACCGGCTACCCTTTCCAACTACGATGATCTCTATAAGCTCCTGTGGATAGTCCTGCGACAGCACGCTCTGGATGGCCCCGGCAACGCGATCCTTCCTGGAAAGGTGGATGACCACGCTGACGCGTTTCATCTGCGTGGTGATTTCAATTCGATCCTCAACACTTGTGCGCAATCCGAACACACCCATGGAAGCTACCTATCCAAGCACGCCGTCATCGAGAGCGGCGGTTGTATGATATAGAGCATTGCTTATCCATCCTGCTCCTTCGCCGATTGCTCGTAACCGTTGTTCCTCAGCGCCGAGAAATGCCCTCCGCCCCCCGGCAGTCGCCTAAGCAGCCGAGATTCGTAGTAGCCGATGCTGACCAAGATACTCTTGAGCGCCCCTACGAAACGCTTGGCCAGCGTCGGTTTCCCGCTGCCGACATAACCTTCCACGGAATTGGTAACCTTCTTCCCGCTCAGGGTGAGAAGCGTGAAATAGGCCACATCCACTGCAGCGAAAATGGGGTGAAAGCTCCAGCGCAGGTTTTGGACTTTGAAACCCGCCTTCTCAAGAAGCTCACGCCCATCCTGGTCTGTGTAGTACTGGATGTGCCCGCAGTGCTCCAATTTGGCTTTCCACCCCCAACGATGCAGCAAGCCGTAGATCGTGCATGGTTGCTTCTCGAGCGGAAGGAAGAGGTGAAACACTCCTCCCTTCCGCAGCACACGTCTAACATCTCGCAGGGACTTC
>DAOVIK010000079.1 GCA_030673735.1 Anaerolineae bacterium | reverse complement strand
TTCTCGCAGGATGAATTCGCCCATCCTCTATCAATTTCTCCAGTGCAACCTTCGCGATATACCTTCGCACAAGGTCAAAACCGGAAATCACAATAGAACCCGGAGTATCATATACGATCACATCAACTCCTGTCATTTGCTCAAAAGTATTAATATTTCGCCCTTCACGACCAATAATTCGCCCTTTCATCTCATCGTTCGGCAAATTCACGATAGTCGCAGTCGATTCCGCAGTAGTCTCAGAAGCGCAACGAGCAATCGCATCCAGAATTACATGAAGAACGAGCGCAGTTGGATGGCAATCGAGGAACTTCGTTCGTTGGGCGAGGCGCATGGCAAGACGATCTCGCAAATCGCGCTGGCGTGGATGCTATCCCGCGCCTCGATAACCAGCCCGATCATCGGTCCGCGATCGATCGAGCAGTTGGAGGACAATCTGGGCTCAACAGATATTCGATTGAATCGGGAAGAAATCGAGAAGCTGGAGGAAATCAGCTCGGGCATCTAGATTGCGTTTATCAAGCCAAGACATGCTTCGTGCGGTCCGAAAAATACTGCCAAGCTCTCGCGAATACGAGGTCGCTCTTCGGCGATGTTATAATCGAGCGGCCGCCGCAATCACGGAGGGGGAACCATGAAGGAAGCCATCGATAAGTTCCTGGTGTACCTGGAAGATCATAGAGGACGTGCGCAGAACACGCTGCTGGCCTACCGTGCGGACCTTGTGCAGATGGAAAAGGTCCTCGCATCGCAGCACATCGTAGCTGTTTCTCCGGATGAATTCACGAAGGAGATGCTGGAAGGCTACGTGGAGTGGCTTACGGAGCAGGATTATCGTCCTGCCACAGTATCCAGGAAGATGGCTGCCTTGCGCAGTTTCCTGGAGTATCTCAGCCAAGTGGAGCGACGCTGCGATCATTCCTTGATTCAGGATCTGAAGCCGCCGCCGACTCCCAGGCGGAGCCCGCGTGTTCTATCGCAAGAGGAAGTCGATATGCTGATGCAGGCTCCGCTGGCGTCCAAGTCGGCTAGCGGGCTGCGCGATGGCGCCATCATGGCAGTGCTCTATGCCACGGGAATGCGCGCCGCAGAGTTGGTCGCGCTGCAGGTGTCCGATGTGAGCCTTGAGCAAGGCATGATCCGGAAGCCCTCGAGATTCGGCATGCGATTGCCATTGGGCGTGGCGCAAGATCCACTGAGGTCGTACATGTACGAGGGTCGTCCCAACCTGCTGAAAACTCATGATGAGCAGGCCTTGTTTCTGAACCAACGCGGTCGCCGTTTGAGCAGGCAGGGGCTGTGGTTGGTGGTCAAACGCTGGGCTTCGGCATTGGCACTGGGCGACGAAGTTTCTCCGCACACGCTGCGCCACACGCTGGCCAACCATCTACTCGCCAAGGGAGTGAAAACGCGAGAGGTGCAGCGCGTGCTAGGGCTCTCGAGTCCAACGGCCATCCGCTTGATCCGCATGGCCTCGCTTTCACGAGAGGATGGTGGCACGGTTGAATCAATTCCTCAGTCTTAATGACATTGAAGTAGCAACGGAATTCCTTCGTTCGCACACGGATTTGCAGCCGCGCGTGGGAATGATCCTGGGCTCAGGCCTTGGCGGCTTGGCGGAAGGTGTCGCTTCAGCAACCAAGATCCCGACCGGCGAGGTTCCGGGATGGCCACAATCGACGATCGAAGGCCATGCCGGTCAGCTTGTGATTGGTGAGCTTGAGGGCCAACCGGTCTTCGTTCTGCAGGGCAGGTCGCACTACTACGAGGGATATTCGATGCCGCGCATCGGCATTTCGGCGCGCGTCATGCAGACCCTGGGGGTCGAGATACTCATTGTCACCAATGCCGCGGGAGCCGTGAACCCCGACTTCATGCCCGGGGAGCTGATGCTGATCACCGATCACATCAACTTCATGGGCATGGCTGGCGCCTCTCCTCTGCGCGGACCAAACCTGGAATCCTTTGGTCCGCGATTCCCCGACATGAGCCAAGCCTACGACCGGGAGCTGATGGCGCAGGCGAGGGAGGTCGCAAAGGAAGAGGGGATCGAACTGCAGGAGGGCGTTTACGTTTGCCTGGGAGGTCCAAATTTCGAAACGCCGGCGGATCTGCGATTTCTGAGAGCCGCGGGCGCGGATGCAGTTGGCATGTCCACAGTGGCGGAAGTCATTGTTGCTCGTCACGGAGGCACGCGTGTCTTGGGAGTGTCGGGCATCAGCAATAAGGCCAATCTGGATGGAGATACTGTAACCACGCACGAGGAAGTTCTGGAAGCGGGGCAGATATTAGTACCGAAGCTGACGACACTGATCAGGGGGGTTCTTCGCCGGCTTTGAGCTGGTTGAGTAATGGCAGAAGCTCTACGCTTTATCGAAGAAAGCCAAACCTGGATCTACTTCATCTTGCTCTTTGTTGGCTTGATCTATCTAAGACTCAGCCTGATCAAGGCAGCTGAGCTTCGCAAGGCCGTCTTTGGCCTGGAACGTGAACGTTCGCTTAGCAGACTTACGCAAGCCGCAGCCATGCTGGCGCTGATCTTCGCGGTCGCGGTGGCAGTCTTCGTGGTGGCCAATTTCGTAAGCCCGGCGTTTCAGGCGAGCGGCTATCAAGGGGTGGTTCAAACTTCGGACTCACAGTCGACCCAGCAGGGGCCGGATTTTGCAGCACCGACCTTGAGCCCCGGCAATGGAATGCCCATCTTGGATTGTCCTGACCCGAACGTGAGCTTCTCCTGGCCCGAAGACGGCAGCACGATAAGCGGCGTGGTAGAAGTGAGGGGAACGGCAAATAGCACGGCCTTTGGGTTTTACCAGTATCACTACATGCTAATGAGCCCTGAGGCTTCTTGGAATGTGATTGCGGCGGGTGATACGGTAGTGATAGACGATGATTTGGGAAATTGGGATACGACCTGGCTGGTTGCGGGAGAGTATTTCCTGCGTCTGATCGTAACCGATACCGCCGGGGAGGCTGCTCCGGAATGCGTGATACAGGTGCGGGTGGTTCCCAGTCCATGATCGCTCAATCCCGTCCGTCGCTCCAAGCCTGAGGAAGGGGGTATAGGGTGCCAGAAGTCATCATTCGGCCGGCCATATCTTCCGACATCCTCGAGTTGCTGGCCTTCGACCACAGCTACAGCACAGATCACGTTTGGCAGATGGCCACCGACGATGATTCTTCGGGAGAGGGAGCCACGTTTCGCGAGGTCCGGCTGCCTCGCCCGATGCGTGTTAACTATCCGCGCGATCCGCAGCGCCTGGCAGCCGAATGGTCGCATTTCCCGGCCTTCCTGGTGGCCGAACTCGATGAAGTTCGCGTGGGCTACCTCGCGCTTGTTGTCGGACCCGCGCCGGGCTCAGGCTGGGTAACGGACCTGGCCGTTGAAAAGCTTCATCGACGACAAGGCTTCGGATCGCGACTGCTGGCAGCAGCTTGCGTTTGGTGCATGGAACACGGCATGACTAGGCTGTTCATGGAGATGCAGAGCAAGAACGTTCCCGCCATTCGGCTGGCCAAGAAGATGGGGTTCATCTTTGCCGGCTTCAGCGATCGCTATTACCTCGATCAGGACATCGCAATCTTCTTTGTGAATGAATTGCGTTAGTCGCAGGCTTGGCTGATGTATGAGTTTTCGCTTAATTCGCTGCTGCTGCTCAACGAAATCCTGAGCATCGGCAACACGATCACCGCATTCTCCCTCTTGCTTTATGCCCTGACGTTCAATCTGAGGGATCGCGTAGCTCGTGCGTTCGCGTTGCTCTTGGCCACGGTCACCATGGCCTATTTCGGCGACGTCCTGGCGGGCTCGGCCTTCCCCGATGGCGAGATCGAAATGTGGCTGCGCTTGCAGTGGGTCGGCATAAGCTTCGTCCCCGCCACCTATCTGCATCTATCTGACTCGCTGCTCGCCTCCACAGGAAGACCTTCTCGCGGGCGGCGCCTTGTGGTGGTGCGCGCGGGCTTCGCGCTCAGTGGCGTGACATTGATATTGGCGGGCCTGACACCCTACGTCGTGGGTGATACGCTGCGCGTCGGATCTGCCGTGTTCTTGGAGCCGGGACCGCTATTCCCGCTCTTCGCCATCTTCTTCTTTGGTAGCCTGGCTCTTGCGGGCTACAACTTCTGGCGCGCCTACCAGCGCTGCCTTACCAGCGTGAGCCGCCGCCGCATGGCCTACCTGATGCTGGGCGCGGTTGCGCCGCTGTTCGCCTCCTTTCCATTCGTGACTCTGCTCGGGGGGGCCGTTATTGGCACCCTTCCACATCTATTCTGGTCTATTCTCTTGATGATCAATGCCTCAGTCACCGGGCTGATGGTGATGATGGCCTATGCCGTGGCGTACTTCGGTGTGGCGCATCCTGACCGGGTCGTCAAGAGCCGGCTGTTCCAATGGATCATGCGTGGCCCGTTTGTCGCTTCCACGGTAGCCGCCGTGACGATATTGGTCAATCGTGTAGCGGATTTCGTCGGCCTCGAGAACAGCATTGCTGGACCATTTGCTATGGTTTCCACCTTGCTCGTACTGCAGTTTGCCATCACCCTCATGAGGCCGGCATGGGAGCGCTGGCTCTTCTATGGCGAGGATCGCAACGACATCGCGCGCTTGCATCTCCTCGAGGAGCGCGTGTTGACCACCGGCGACTTGCGACAGTTCCTGGAATCGGTCCTCAACGCGGTCTGCGATATTTGCGACACGCGCTCGGCGTTTGTGGCTGCCCTTGACGCGCAAGGGTTGGAGCTGGAGGTGGCCGTGGGGCCCGACGATCCCCTGCGTGAATCGGAGGATCTTCCCCCAGTGCTGATGAGCGATGAGCGCGTGGAGTTCGAAAACCTGGGGACGGTTTTCACCTGGGATTCGTATTGGCTGATTCCCCTGCATTCGCCGATATCCGACGATATGATCGGCATAATGGGATTGCGCGCTACGAATGACAAGCCGGATTTCGATGCCGAGGAAGAGCAAGCACTCAGCATAATGGTAGAAAGGGCCTCGAACGCCCTCTCCGACCGGCTGCTGCAGCGCGAGGTGTTTGGTGTTGTGGATCGCCTGGTTCCTCAAGTAGAAGCCATCCATAGGATGCGGGTGGCAGCTCGCTATGGTGGGGCGGATGCCTTTCAGACACCATTGGAAGGAGTGCGCTCGGAAGCTGACTTCGTGCATCTCGTGCGAGACGCGTTGGCCCACTTCTGGGGCGGCCCGCGCCTGACGGGGAGCCCGCTGTTGAGACTGCAGGTGGTGCGCGAAGCCATGGAAGAGCACGATGGCAACGCAGTCAACGCCCTGCGCTCTATACTGCGCCGAGCCATCGATTGGGTGCGGCCGGAAGGCGAGCGTCGCTTCACGGCAGAATGGGTGCTGTACAACATCCTGGAAATGAAGGTATTGGAAGGACGCAAGGTCCGCGACGTAGCCATGCGCCTGGCGATGTCGGAGGCCGATCTATATCGCAAGCAGCGAGTTGCCTTCGAACGCGTGGCGCGCGCGATTGCCAGGATGGAGGGCGAGGTAGTAGCCAAAAGCAACGATCAAGTCAAGGCAGGGGATTGACATCTTGCCCAAAGCTGCGAAGGTGAAGACTGCGGTCTAGAACGGAATTCCTTCAAGGGTATGTGATTGAGTTCGACGGATGCCAGGTATTTTCCGAACGAATCGGAGGCTTATCCTTCGGCATAGCACGGCAGGGACGGGCGCGCGACCGGCGCGTCCCCCATGCGCAAGTGAAACCGGAGAGAAGAAGGCATGGCTGTAAAGCCACCTGACGCCAAGGGCAGCGAGAGAGGCTCTCTGGATCAACCGATCCTATGGCGAATCATGCAGCGGATGAGGCATTACGCCGACGATCTGACGGCACTCTTGCTGGCTGCAGCAGCTATCGTAACTGCCCTGGGGCTTGCAGGCCTTACGCAGGGGCGGTTGATCGATGCGTGGGCCGATTGGCTCTGGCGCTGGCTGGGATATGGCGCGATCTTGGTTCCCGTTGGCCTAGGGGCAGTGGCGGTTTTGCTGTTCATGCATCGCATAGGACGCACGTGGCAAATATCCTGGGCGCGCGTTGTCTCCCTAGAAGTGGCCTATATTGGCGTTTTGGGCTTCCTTTCGGTCTTGGATGGGGTGTCGCTTGCGCTCGCTGATCATGGGGAAGGGGGAGGACTGGTCGGCTGGGTGGTCGCCAAGGTGTTGCGCGACCTGTTAGGCGGCTGGGCCAGCACGATCCTTCTCGTGTTGATCACCTTGCTGGCAATCATCTATTCTCTCGGCCCGCTTGCGATCTTGCTGAGGGAGTGGACGAGCCGGGCATCGGAGCGTCGCGCGGCTGCGGGGCGGACGCCGAGCCCGATCCGGCCGACCGTGGAAGCCCCTGCCGAGGATGAGGATCGACCCGCTCGCAAAGCGGCGAAAAGGCAACGGCTGCCAAGAGAGTATCGCAAGGACTTTCATCTCCCAGATGCGCCCGATGAAGCTCCGGCAGATGAAGCGAAGCGCGACAGACGCCTGCCCTCGCTGGATTTGATGGACCGAGGGGAGCCTATGCGTGTTACCGCCAGGGAGGTCAACCAAACCGCCGGCCTCATTGAAAAGACGCTGGCCGATTTCGGGCTGCCGGTCCGCGTTGTTGACTTTCGCACCGGCCCGACGGTGACGCAGTTTGCGGTGGAGCCGGGTTACATCGAGCAAGTAGGCCCCAATGGCGAGACGCGCAAGAACAAGGTACGCGTATCGCAGATTTCGGCGCTGACAGACGATCTCGCCCTGGCGCTTTCGGCGCCGCGATTGCGCATTGAAGCACCGGTTCCCGGCCACCCCTACGTCGGCATCGAAGTTCCCAATCGTCGCAAGGGCTTGGTGCGCATGCGTCCGATACTGGAATCGGCAGCCTTCCAGTCGATCGAATCCCCGCTGGCTGTGTGCCTCGGAAGGGACGTGTCTGG
>DAOVIK010000163.1 GCA_030673735.1 Anaerolineae bacterium | reverse complement strand
TATTTGCAGAGGGGGAGGGCAATCAACTTCGGACGCTATGGACGCAGGAGTTTCCACACAGCCTTGGGTCGTTCTATTCTGCGATGACCGAGTTCATCGGCTTCCAGCCGGACAACGATGAGTGGAAACTCATGGGAGCCAGCTCGTATGGCGATCGAGATCGCTACTATGACAAGCTATGTAAGACGTTCCACCTCCTGGATGACGGCGGCTTTGAGCTCGACCTGACCTATTTCAATCACTTTCAATTCCACCGGCCGCTCCTGTACTCTCCAAAGCTGGCAGATCTGCTTGGTTTGGAGCCCAACGAACGCGACAAGCCATTGACGCAGGATTACTATGACCTCTCGGCTGCCGCGCAGCGAATTCCCGAGGAAATCTACTTCCATCTCTTGAGACATCTCCACGAACTCACCGGATTGGATAACGTGGTGCTGGCCGGCGGAGTCGTCTACAACTCGGTGGCCAACGGGAAGGTGTTGCAAGAGACGCCTTTCAAGGACGTTTTCATTCCACCCGTGCCCGATGACAGCGGGGGTGCTCTGGGAGCGGCTTTCTACATGCGTCATCAAGTGTGGAAGCAACCACGTGAATATGTCATGACCTCCAACTACTTGGGCCCAGGCTACACCAGTGAAGAGATCCAGGGCATTCTCAATACCCTAAAGATCGGCCACGCCAAATTGGACGATCCTGCTCGAACCGCAGCAGAGCTTGTCGCCTCGGGAAAGATCGTCGCATGGTTCCAAGGACGCTTGGAGTTCGGCGATCGCGCGCTTGGCAATCGAAGCATCCTCGCCGATCCGCGCGATGCAGAGATGAAAGACAAGGTGAACAACACTGTCAAGTATCGCGAGCCGTTCCGCCCATTTGCGCCCTCGATCCTGGCCGAACATGTGGATGAGTTCTTTGTGGATGCGGTCCCGGCCCCGTACATGGAGAAGGTCTTCCCAATTCGCGACGATAAGCAAGCGGTGATTCCCGCGGTCACGCATGTAGATGGCACTGGAAGACTTCAAACCGTCACCGAGGAATCGAACCCCATCTACTATCGCCTGATTGATGCGTTTCATGAGATCACCGGTGTTCCGGTTGTGCTCAACACGAGCTTCAACCTGAAGGGCGAGCCGATTGTCTGTTCACCCCAGGATGCGCTTCGTACTTTCTACTCATCGGGCCTGGATGCGCTCGTTTTAGGCGACTTCCTTATAAAGAAGTGATATTGCCCGCCGCCTATGAGGATTCTAGATCGCTTGTAAATTGCCAGGGGCTTGTTGGATCTTTAGGGATTGCATGAGGGGGGCGTTAGAAGCAGACCTTTAGCTGGTTTCGGCAGGCTCCGGTTCGAAGCCGGAGGTTGCGTAAGTGCGAACTGCGTTGCGCCCCTCCTTTTTTGCCTGCAGCAGCGCCGCATCCGCTCGCCGGAGCAATTCCTCCAACTCGATTCCCTCCCCATTGCCCGTATCACTGGCCGAGACGCCGACGCATACGCTCAGGCGGATCTCTTCGCTGCCGGCTAGGGAGAGCGTGGACTCATTCACCCGCAGCAGCAAGCGTTCTGCGATTGCCCGCGCACTCTGCGGCTCAATGTTTGGCAGAACGATCAGGAATTCATCTCCACCCCAGCGTCCGACACGGTCGTACAATCGGCACGCTTTCTCCAACGTCACGGCCAGCAGACGCAAGGCCGCATCGCCAATCAGATGGCCGTGCTCGTCATTGATCTCCTTCAAGAAATCCATGTCCACAATTGCCAACCCGAGCGAGGTTCTCTCGCGCTCTGCGCGAGCCAGTTCTGCACGGGCCTGCTCCATGATCGCCCGGCGGTTGAGTGATCCCGTCAGTACATCCGTGCGCGCCAGCGATTCGGTGTGCGAAAGAGTCTCTCGCAGCCGTTGCTCTAGCAGCTTGCGCTCGGTGATGTCAATCACGGATACGAAGACTTTGTCCCACTCCTCCTCGCTGCCGGGAGCAATGGACAATCTCAAGTAGCCTAGTATCTTCCTGTCCTGCATCGTGCGCTGGGCTATCTCTCCCTCAAAATGCTGGGCTCCCTCACTCAGTGCGACAAGCTCATCCTTGAACACTTCCTTGGAATCAACATCGAGGATTTGGTTCAAGCCGCCCAGCAGCTCATCCTTGCTGGCTGCCTCGTAGAGCCTTAATGTGGCTTCGTTGACGTTGGTAACCCTGACCAGTGATCCGCATTTGGAAAGCTCTTCGGGGTTGCGGTCGAAGTAGGCGTGCAGATTGGTGATGCCCTGGTCTCGCAGCTCGTCCAAGTAACGCTTTACTTCGGAGAAATCCTCTTCCCACAGCGAGATCGGAGAGTCTTCGAACAAGCTCCTATAGCGCGCTTCGCTTCCCCTTAGTGCGTCTTCGGCACGTTTGCGCTCGGTGATGTCGGTGTAGATGGCAAAAACGCCAATCTGCTCATCGCCGATAAGAACCGGCAAGGCGTAAATCTCCACTTCTAGCGACGAGCCATCCTTCCGCGTCCGGACGCCGGTCTCCCTGATGGTTTCGCCGGCGGAGGTTCTTGCAGTGTACGCGGCGGCGTCTCCATATATTTCTTCCGTGGCGATTAATCTGTCCAGGTCCTGATCGATGACCTCGGACTGGGTGTATCCGAACATGGTTTCGAAGGCCGGATTGGCGGCCACGATTCTCTGCTCGACATTCAGGCTGACAATTGAGAGGGGGCTATTCCGGAATAGGGCCGCAAAAAGTCGGTGCTGGCGCACGAAGTCCTCTGTGCGTTCAGCTACCTGTTCTTCAAGCTGGGAGGTAAGCTCGGCAAGATGATCCTCTCGCTTACCGACTGTGCTGGCAAGGTAGCCCAACACGAAAGGTGCTAAGTCAACGAACCAGAACACAGGGCTGTTTGAGTGGGCGTCGATGAAGGATTGAAATGAGAACGGCCAGCCGTGAACGAGGATCTCAATGATCAAGGCCGCAAAAGGGAACACCAAGCCGATGAGCGCACCATAGAGGCCATAGGAAAATGTCTTCGTCCGCGCCGCAGTTTTTAGACGCTCCCACATGGAACAGCCCTCGTCGCTGGTTCCCGGCTATTCCCCCCTGTCAATTGATTGCGTATCAATCCGGGATCCTGGTCCCCCATCCGCCCCGCTCCCGCACGGGCGGGGACACATAATACCATACCGGGTACCAAGCCGGATTCCAACTGCTTCCTACTTCCTATGGCAATAAGCCTGGCCCGAGGGCGGGCGTATACAGGCTAGCCCGTATGTCTGCTCTGCCGATCGAGATTTCGGTGTATCCTGATACCTGCATGCGAGCGGTGGTTCCAAGAGGGCAGAGGATTCGGACATGATAATCCACCATTTGAACTGCGGATCGCTGAAAGCTCTATCTATCCCCGGATTGCGCGCCATAACCTACTGCTTGCTGGTGGAGACCAACAGAGGGCTGTTGCTGGTCGACACCGGTTTTGGAACCCTGGATTACGCCGCGCCCTCTAAGCGTATGCGGTTTTTCCTGCCGCTGATGGGTGTGCCGCGTGATCCAGCGGAAACCGCTGCGCACCAAGTGGTGCAAATGGGATACAGCGTGAGTGATGTTCGCCACATCGTGCAGACGCATCTTCATCCCGACCATGCCGGAGGGCTGCGTGACTTCCCCGACGCAGAAGTGCATCTCTACCGGCCTGAGCTAGAGGCTGCCTTGAAGCCAAGAACTCTCATGGAATGGGCCTATGAGCCGGCGCATTGGTCGCATGGCCCCAAGTGGATCGTGCACGATCAATCCGTCGAGCAGTGGTTTGGCTTTGATTGCATCCCGATCGCAGAAGGGCTCGAACCAAAGGTGCTGCTTGTTCCCCTAGCGGGGCACACGCGTGGACACTGTGGAGTGGCGGTCGAAACCCCGGAAGGATGGCTGCTCCAGTGCGGGGATGCGGCATCCCCGTTTCATAGGGAGGCGGATCTCCATCATCTCGACGCATCCCTTCAACACTTGAATTTCCTGCCAAACGGATTCGCACGAAGTGTAATCGGCCGTCATGTGCCCCGCCTGCGTCAACTGGTACAGGATCACGGCAATGAAGTCGAGCTGATCAGTGCTCACGACATGTATTCCTTCGACCGGCACAGAAGGGCTGATGGGGCAGACTGAAGAATCATAGCTGGCCGCAAGGGGATTGGGATTTAGAAACACTGGGGCTTCCACGCCGGAAGCCCCAGTCGATTTGATTGTGGCAGCTTGATCAACTACGGAAGGTTCAAAGGAAGAACGGCCCTGGCGAATGACTACTTGGCCGCCGCAGCGCGCCTGACCAACTCGACAAAATCGGTTCTCAAGCTCGCGCCCCCCACTAGCGCCCCGTCGATCTCGGGCATGGCCATGAAATCGGCGATGTTGTCCACGTTGACGCTTCCCCCATACTGGACGCGCACCGCTTCGGCCACCGCGCCGTCGAACAGCTCGGCGATCGTGCCGCGCACCGTCAGCCCAATGATGCGATTTGCATCCGCGGGCGTGGCGGACTTGCCCGTGCCGATGGCCCAGATCGGCTCGTAGGCGAGCACGCACTTGCGCATATCTTCCGCGCTCACCTCCGCCAAGGCCGCTCGTACCTGCGCGGACACGAACTCATGTGTCTGGCCTCCCTCGTTCTGCGCCAGGTCCTCGCCCACGCATAGAATGGGCGTGAGTTTGTGCGCCAATGCAGCGCCCAGCTTGCGTCCGATGGCCTCATCGCTCTCGCAAACGCCTCCAATAGCCCGGCGTTCCGAATGGCCCAGGATGACGAACTGGCAGTGCTCTGCCAGCATGGAAGCCGAGACCTCGCCCGTTTGAGCGCCCATT
>DAOVIK010000322.1 GCA_030673735.1 Anaerolineae bacterium | reverse complement strand
CAAGAATTTCCCGACGCTGGACTGCTCGATCTGCATCGAAGCGCCCAAGATGTCGCAAGTCGATCTGCACCCCAACATTGAGATCGTCTCGCTGGCGGATGTCGAATCGGTGGAAGGTGAGGAGGGGAGCTTCCGCGTTGGAATTCGGCAGCGCACGCGCTATGTGACTGACGAGTGCACGCGCTGTGGCGAATGTACCGAGGTGTGCCCCGTGGTGCGTCCCAACGAGTTCGACTCGGGTATGGCGGCCCGCAAGGCAATCTATACGCCCATTCCGCAGTCGGTTCCCGGCGCATATTTGATCGACATGGAGAGCTGCCTGAACGATCCCCCCAACTACATTCCCTGCGACCGATGCTATGAGACTTGCGCCCCCAAGGCCATCGACTTCAACCTTCCCGCCGAGAAGCACATCGAGATCGAGGTAGGTTCGATCATCGTTGCGGTGGGTTACCAGAGCTTCGATCCACGGCTGAGCAAGGAATTCGGCTACGGCGCGCATCCCGACATTCTCACGGCGATGGAGTTTGAGCGCCTGATTAGCTCCGCCGGGCCGACTGGGGGTGAGATCATTCGCCCTTCGGATGGAAAACACCCCGAGAACATCCTCTTCGTGCTGTGCGTGGGCTCACGCGACCAGCGTTTCTTCCGCTACTGCTCGCGCTTTTGCTGCATGTACTCCATCAAGCACGCCTACCAGGCGCTCGATCATGGGGTCGACAACGTCGACGTGCTCTACATGGACATTCGTGCCTTTGGCAAGGGCTTCGATGGCTTCTGGCAGCGCACGCAGGAAGCGGGAGCCAGGTTCCTGCGCGGACGGCCCTCGCGCATAAGCAGCAATGGGAACGAACGCTTGCGCGTGCTGTACGAGGACACCGAGCGCGGGGAGCGGGTCGAGGACGACTACGACATGGTCGTACTGGCCAACGCGGTTGCACCGCCGAGCGGCATGCCGGATCTGGCGCAGCGACTGGGGATCGCCCTCGATGACGATGGCTTCATCGCCGCGCAGGAGAGCGAAGGCGGCCTGGTGGTCACCAGCCGGGAAGGTATCTACGCCGCCGGCTGCGCGGCCGGACCCAAAGACATTCCGGACAGCGTGGCGGAAGGCAGCGGCGCGGCGGCGCTGGCGCTCAGCCATCTGACGGCGCGCCATTGGCCCGAGCCTCCGGACGTCGAGCCAATTGAAGATCTGCACCCACCGCGCGTGGGCGTCTTCATCTGCCACTGTGGCAGCAACATCGCCGGCGTGATCGACGTGCTTGAATTGACCGAATACTCGCAGAAACTGCCCGACGTGGTGTACGCAGCGCATCAGATGTTCTCCTGCGCGGGTAATACGCAGAAGGAGATGGAAGAAGCCATCCTGGAAGAGGGACTGAATCGTGTCGTCGTGGCAGCGTGCTCGCCCAAGACGCATGAGTCGATCTTCCGTGGCGTGATGCAGCGCACGGGATTGAATCCCTTCCTGCTGGTGATGTCCAACATCCGCAACATGGACTCGTGGGTGCACAAGGATGAGAAGCCGGCCGCCACACAGAAGGCCAAGGACATGGTCGCCATGGCGGTGGAGAAGGCGCGTATGCTGGAGCCGCTGCACGCCTCACAGCTTCCGGTCACGCAGCGCGTGCTGGTGGTCGGCGGTGGGATCGCCGGAATGACGGCCGCGGTTGCGCTCGCGCGGCAGGGCTTCGAGACGCACCTGGTCGAGCAGCAAGACCAATTGGGCGGCATGCTGAACGAGCTGGACGAGATCGCGCCTTCCGGTATTCTGGCGGGCGATCTGGTGAAGGCCAAGGCGCGCGATTTGAAGGCCAACAAGGTGAAGGTGCACCTGGGCCAAACCATCGAGACCATCAGCGGGGTGGTGGGGAACTTCCAGGCCAAGCTCTCGAAGGGTAAGGAATTGGAAGTGGGTGCGGTGGTGGTGGCCACCGGCTCGGATGCCTACCAGCCGTCGGAATTCGGGTACGGCGATGCACCCCAGGTGATCACGAACCTCGAATTGGATCGGATCCTCGACTCCGGCGGAATCGACGCCGAGCGTATCACGTTCGTGTCCTGTGTGGGTTCGCGTGAGAACGGCATGGGTTGCTCGCGCTATTGCTGTACCTCGATGATCGGTCAGGCCCTGCGTCTACGTCAGCAAGGCAAGAAGGTACGGGTGCTGTTCAAGGACATCCGCACGTACAGCCGCCAGGCGGAGGAACTCTACGAGGCGACGATGCGGGCCGGCGTGCAGTTCATCCGCTATGCCGGCGATATGGCGCTGCAAGAGGCGATCGTCTACGAGAACGGCGCCGCCGGCGTCTACGACAAGATGCTGGGAGGACGGATCAGCATACCGACCGATCTCTTGGTGCTGGTGGTGGGTTTGCGTCCGACTGGCGAAGCGCTGACGGATCAGCTGAAGCTCTCTCGCAGCGAAGACGGATTCCTGATGGAGCTGCATCCCAAGCTGGGGCCGGCCGAGACTGCCAATCAGGGCGTCTTTCTGGCGGGCTCGGCGCAGGGTGCCAAGGACGTGCGCGAATCGATGGCGCAGGCGCTCGCCGCTGCTGCCAAGGCGGGGGCGCTGCTCTCGCGGGGCGTGATCGAAAAGGAACCGCTCACGGCGATCGTGAACGAGGAGCTGTGCAACGGCTGCATGCGCTGCGTGAAAGTATGCCCGTATGGCGCCAT
>DAOVIK010000251.1 GCA_030673735.1 Anaerolineae bacterium | reverse complement strand
CGGTTGCGGTGGTCTTGCCAACCCCGCCTTTGCCGGATGTGATTGTGACGACCTTGGCAGGCACCAACAAGCCTCCGTTTCTAGTTCACCTTCTGCCTGGCGCCGTTCTCCCATGGCTCGGCAACCAGCTGCCCTTGACGAACGCTCACAACTTCGGGGCGTGGACGGCTTCGACGCTTAGGCGAGACGGCAATGTGACCCGCGATACGCAATTGGGTAGGCATCATATCAAGAGCGCATACGGTAGCGTCTTCATTTCCTGATGCCCCGGCGTGAACCGTGCCTCGCAGCCTGCCCCATACCAAGATATGCCCTCCGGCGATGATCTCGGCACCGGGATTGACATCACCGAGCACGATCACATGGCCCGAGTGTTGGAGACGCTGCCCCGAACGAAGTGTGCGCTCTATGAGGACGGCTTCATCCCCAAGTAAATCAGTTTCAAAGGGTATTTCGTCGTCCTCGCTGCGATCACGATCAGGAGCAGCTTCGATCTCCAAACCCAAATTCGCCGCTGCGGCCTGCGTGCTTTCGCTAGTTGTGAACAGTGCCCACAATGAGATCTCTCTCTCCGCTAGTTCTTGGCGCAGGGCGGCCAATTCTGTGGCGCTAAGTTCACGATCTGCGAGTTGCAGGGCGATCCTGGCTCCCCTGAAGAAATCGCCACGCTCATCCAGAGCCAGCATGAGATCAGGAAGGGCCGATGCCCATTCGCCTTCCGGCACAGAGACGACAAGCTTGTCTCCGATCCCTTTTATCGCCAGAGGTGTGCTCATATGCAACCCAAGTGGCCGATTATAGCATGCCGAGGCGATTGCCTAGAATTGAAGCGAGGCATCGACCGCTTTGAGCTCGAAATAGGCCTCGAGAACTTGACGGACGACGGGGCCCGCGGTCACAGCGCCCTCGCCGCCGTTGTAAACGAAGGCCACAACGGCGATCTCAGGATTCTCGAAAGGCGCGAACCCGACGTACCAGGAATGCGTGGGCCAATTACCGGGACGGCATAGATTCCTCTCCCGCGCTTCCTCATCGCAGAATTCGCCCGTTCCCGTCTTGCCGCCGGAAGAGATGGTTTCGAGATCGGCCCTTCCATGAGCGGTTCCCTGGGTGGTAACCAGGAGCATGCCTTCCTGAGCGAGCTCGATGACCCAAGGCTCAACGTTCATGTCCGGCGTGGTTTCTCTCGACGAGACGATTTCCTCTCGAATCCAATCCGGCATGCTCGGGCAATTGGAGGCGATGTCCTCGAGTGGGGTGATCACACCATCCGAAATATCCCACAGGACACAGGGCTCGATAGACTCAACGATATTCCCTTCGCCATCAAGGATCTCGGAGACCATGTGGGGCCACATGACACGCCCCCCGTTGGCGATGGTTGTGATCGAAGTCAACACCTGGAGCGGGGTGGCGAGCACAAAACCCTGACCCGTGGTGGCGTTGTAGGTGTCACCCAAGGACCAGCTCTCGCCCAGGTTGATGCGCTTCCAATAAGGATCTGGTATCAATCCCGCTTCCTCACCGATCAAGTCGATACCTAGAGGCGCCCCGTATCCCAAAGCGCGTGCGTATCTGCCAACGCGCTCGATGCCCAAACCGCCTCCCCCGACTTCTCCGGGATAGCCGCCCCCGACCTTATAGAAGTAGATGTTGCATGATTCGGCGATCGCATCCAGGTAGCTGATGTCGCCGTGGCCCTCTTCCTCCCAACACACGAATTCCTTAGCTTGGCCCGGGTCGTTGGGGTAGTAGGTGTTGTAGATAGTGATCTTTCCCGGATCGTGGAGCTGTTGATTGGGAGTGACAACTCCCTCGTTGAGGATGCCAAGGGCGGTTACCATCTTGAATGTCGAGCCGGGAGGCTGCTCGAGTGAAATAGCGTGATTGACGAGCGGCCTGCCCCGAGCATCATCGATAAGTTGCTCGTAGTAGTCGTAAGGAATGAAGCGTGCGAAGCGGTTGTTCTCGTAGGCGGGCAGAGAGACCATGGCCAGGATCTCGCCCGTCTGTGGGTTTATTGCGATCGCCGCGCCGAGCGGTGAGCGACGTTCGCCGGCGTAGGTATTGATCAAATCGATGCGCAAGCTGAGCGCAGCGCGCATTACGTCTTGCAAGCGCGTGTCAATCGTCAATCGCAGGTTATTCCCTGCGATGGGTTGAATGACATCTCCATATTCGCGTATTTCCAAGCCTGCAACGTCTACTTCAACCAGTTTGAGCCCGTTCGAGCCGGCCAAGATTTCCTGGTAGCTGCCTTCAATGCCCGCGTAGCCCACCTTATCACGGCTGGCATCGAGTCCTAGGTCCTCGTAGTATTCCTCGAGGGCTGCAGGGATGGGCACCATATAGCCGATGATGTTGGCGGTCAGCTCCCCGGTCGGATACTCACGCACCGGGACCGCTTCCACGGTGACGCCGGGCATGTCTACCTGCATTTCACGCAGCATCCGCGCAACAATCGGATCAACATCGCAGGCGACGGGCCAGGGATCATACGGCCAGTTGGTGCTGCCTTCGAGGACCAACTGCAGAATGCCCATATCGGAAAGGCAGGGAGCGGCAGGATCTGCCTCCTGATCCAATGGAACGCCGGTTAGCTCGGAGATAATCTGGAAGATGGCTTCCTGCTCTGCTTCGGAGTCGGGTAGGTATGCAGCAGTGATGTACACGTTGAATGCCGGGATGTTGTGGACAAGCTGCACGTCATTGCGATCATAGATCACACCGCGTGGCGCGGGGATATTCACGTTCGAAAAGCGGTTTTCGTCGGCAAGCTCCTGGTAGTACTGACCTTGCACAATCTGTAGGGAGAATAGGCGACCGATGAACAGCGCCAGAAGAATGGCCATTGCAGCATAGGTAATCTGCAAGCGGCGCTTGTTTATGTTGCCGGTGCCAGCAGTTTCGGCCATCAGATCGTGACCTCCGGCGGGAACAGACTCTGGTGTATGGAGCGAGCAAGTTGAGCGATAGGGAGGGCCAGAAGAAGGTTAAGGAATGTGCTTGGCAAGATGACGCGAGTGATCGCCATCGAGACATCGATGCCACTGCCGGAAAGCGCGTACGCTCCAAGGCCCGCAATATGGTAGAGAAGCGAGGCGGCCAGTGTCACCGCCAATGGCATGAGCAAATGAGCCTCCCAGAATCGTCCCTCGAGGAAGGATACCAGATATGCAATCAGAGTAAGCGTCAAACCGCTAGTGCCAACCGGCATGCCAGATAGAAGATCGAGAAAGATCCCGCCAATCAGGCCCCAAACCATGGCTTCGCGCACGCGCCCCGTAAGGCCCCAGGCGACGACGGCAAGCAGG
>DAOVIK010000395.1 GCA_030673735.1 Anaerolineae bacterium | reverse complement strand
CGTACGAATTCAACGAGATCATAACTGGCGATCCCCATGCCTATAACGCGTACAGGAATGAGTATCCCAAGCTGGATATTTCCTATCCCGTGCGCCATTACACTCAGTTCCTTGACGAGCATCTGAAGAAGGTCAAATCACTGGCGAAAAACCCCATCGATGCCAGGGTGGTATTCCATGATCCCTGCTACTTGGGGCGAGTGAATTCTGTCTATGATGAACCGCGCCGGCTGCTGCAGGCCATTCCTGGTGTGGAACTTGTGGAAATGGCCCACCATCGAGAGCACAGCCTTTGCTGCGGAGGTGGGGGGGGAGGCATGTGGCTTGACGGATTCCAATGGGAGAAGGCGGAGGTGCGCGTATCGGAATGGCGCGTGCGGGAGGCCGTCACAGCTGTTACTCATACGCAGGCGGCAGTGCCCAGCGCCATAGGAGCGAAGAAGACCAGTAAGCGTGAGGAGGATGCCAAGAAGAAAACCATCATGGCCATCGCCTGCCCCTACGAGGCTCCGCGTTTCGAGGATGCAACCAAGACTGTCCCCGGTGCAGAGGGCTTGCTTGTGAAGGAAATCGCCGAGCTGCTAGCTGAATCAATGGGTCTGGGAGCGTGAAACCATGAATATCGCAGTGTTGATCAAGCTGGTCCCTGATCTGGTCGAGGAACTAGAGATCGCCGAGGACGGAAAGGCACTCGATACAGCTTACATGCGCATGATCATCAACGAACCTGATGAGCATGCTGTTGAGCAGGCCATCCTTCTCAAGGAGCGTGCAGGAGGAACAGCAACTGTCCTCGGTCCTGATGTTGAAGACATGGAAAACGTTCTCTTCACCTCGGCTGCGAGAGGCGCTGACCGAATCATTAAGCTGGCGGGGGATTTCGGAATTGATGTGAACAACCATGCCCTAGCGCGCGCTTTCGCTTCGGCTCTCGGCGAGTTGAATCCGGATTTGATCCTGACGGGCGTTCAGGCGCACAACGATCTCGATGGCTCGCTGGGTCCTCTAGTTGCGGAGCATATGGGGCTTCCCTATACGGGATACATTTCCGCGGTGGCTGTTGATGGGGGCAAGTTAACGGTGAATAAGGAATATCCTGGAGGGCTGATCGCCGAGATGGAGGTGGAAACACCAGCGGTGCTGGGAATACAGTCCTCGGAAGAGCCCCCACGCTATGTGGCCGTCAGCAAGGTCCGCCAGGCAATGAAGACTGGGTCGATTGACGAGGAATCCATTGCGGATCTTGATCCCAGCGGCGGGCCGAACGTTGCAAGGATGTTCCAGCCGGAAGTCGGCGAACGAGCGGAGATGATCGAAGGCGACATCGATGCGATCGCGGAGCGGCTGGTTGAGCTGCTCGGTGAGCTGGGCGTTCGCTGAGCGCCAGGAAGGGAGACCTCGATGGCAAGCGACATCTATGTCCTAATTGAACATCTGCAGATGCAGGTAAGCGAGATTTCATACGTGATGCTGGCAGCCGGTCGCGATATCGCTAATGCGACGGGAGGGAAGCTGATTGCGCTTCTGCTTGGGCATAACGCCGAAGGACTTGCCGGCAATTTGGCTGCAGATCAGGTTCGCTACGTGGATCACCCATCCTTGGCTGAATTCAGCCCAGAGGCCTACCAGAAGGTGTTGGAGGAAATGATTCCAACTGAATCCCCGCGGCTTGTGTTGATGGGTGATACCTCGATCGGATCCGAGGTTGCCGGTGTGCTCTCAGCTCGTCTGCAGCTTCCACTGGTGAGCCGCTGCCTCAAGGTTGAAGGTGAAGGCGGAGCGCTAAAGTTTGTTTCCCAGATCTGTGGCGGAAAGATCTTGGCGGAGGGCGACATGCCCGCCGAGACAACCCTGATCACGATGGTTCCAGGAGCATTCAAGCCGGAGGAAGGGCAGAGCAGCAAGGCCCCCGAGGTGGTGAAGGCTGATGCGCCGGACCTGACGGGGCTGCGTGTCACTCTTAAGCAGTATCTCGAGCCGGAAGTCGGTGATGTGGACATCTCCAAGGAACCCATCCTTATTGCGGTGGGGCGTGG
>DAOVIK010000391.1 GCA_030673735.1 Anaerolineae bacterium | reverse complement strand
GACCACAGATTCGGCCTGGAAGGCGGATCCGGATGCAGGCCGGCTGGCGGGCATACCCCTCCAAATCCCGGGCGCTTCCATCTCGGTTGTAAACGACATCTGTCTGCAGATCGAGCTTTCCTTCCCGCAGCTCGACGAAGAACCATCCCTTGACATTGAAGACTCAGCGATAACAATTCTGGAGTCCTCCGGCATACGCGTCCAAGATGCCGGACAGGACTGTGATGCCACGCTGTCGCTAAACCTGACCGGTGAGGCCGAATCCGACCGCTACACCAGCAGCCAGTGGAGCGGAACGAAAGAATGCTGGACCGGAGTTTCCATCACCGTCGAGGCTACTACGGCCACCGACACAGAAACGCTCACCACGTTCTCGGTTGTTGCGATCAAAGAGCCGGCGACCGCAACCCTCAATTGCGACACGATCGACAACGCTCCCTGGTATCACGCCTGGCCCCGGGCACTGCTCGAAACACTCTATACGATATGGGGTCCCGACATCCTTCTGCCGGTCCTGCGCGTGAAGGAATCGTATCTGCGCACGGCTGACGATACCTGGCTGATCGAGGCCGCCACAGCGCTGCTCGCCCAGACCGAGCCCAGCGAGCAGATCGTGCAGGCCCTAATCTTGCTGCTCGAAAGCGAGCAATTCCTAGACGTCACTAACGCCGCCGATGCATTGAGCGCCATGGGCCCCGAGCCCGGCGTCGTCCCCGCTTTGATCGAGGCCCTTGACGATTCGCCGCAGGGCACGCAAGATCAGATTCTCGATGCGCTGATCATTGTCACGGGCCAGAATTTCGGCACTGATGTTTCCCAGTGGCGGATCTGGTGGAATAGCCAGTAGTACGTTGGGGGTTGCAGCTGAACCGCAATAGCTCGCCCTATTGTCCCGGACCGGGAGTGTCCAGCAATCTGGGAGTCTCTTTCTTTTTCATCTTTTGGAGGCTACTTCGCCTGGAAGTGAGTATGCCGCCAAAGGGTGGCTCCTCATCATGAAGAAATCCTACCTTTCCATCTCCCTATGCATAGCGTTTGTCCTTGGCGGCGCTATTCTCTTTCGCGATGTGCCGGGCGACGACTTGGCATCATCATACCTTGCATGCCGGATGCTTGTGGAGGGGAAAGACGAGCATATCTACGTCCATCACCCAGAATACTTCCATGTTGTCAATGATCCTGAGTGGGAGAACGCTGCTCAACAGGCAGGCTTCACCGGTTTCTATCACCCGTATGTGCAAACACCTCTGTGGATTTGGATCCTTCAGCCCTTATGCGGCTCACTTAGTTTTCCAGCATTCAATCTTATCTTCTTGGTGATGGGATTCTTATCACTGGCAGGAGTAGTGCTTATTGCGGGAGTATTGTGGATTCCACGATTTCTTGAACGACCGATCCTGGTTGGTACTGCATTGCTCATTCTCGGCCTGATGACGCCGACACATTACACGGCGTTCCTTAATCAAACCCAACCGCTCTTCATCCTTATGGCAATGCTTGCAGTGTTTTTCGAATCACGCAATCGGCCCACATTGGCTGGAATATTGCTCGCGATAGCTGCATTAGTGAAGATAACGCCGGCTGCGCTGGCTCTCTATTGGTTATTAACGAGGCGCTACCGCCCGGCCATCAGTTTCATTCTCAGCTCAGCATTGCTCGCGGTTCTCACGATCGCCCTTCTTGGAACTGACATTGCTACAGCCTTCACTGCAGAATTGCGGCGTATCTCCGATGTAATGCTGGTTGCATATAACAATCAATCCTTAGCCGCCTGGCTGGGGGAATCGCTCTATCCCACTGCCGACATCTTCAATTGGCAAATCCTCCCGCTTCCCTCATCCATCAAGATTCTGAGTTGGGGATTATTGGGGCTTGTTGTATTGGCCGCCGCCGTGGTCTACAAGCTGCGCTCAGCTCCCTCAAGAAGACTGGATGCAATCACAACCGCAATGGTCCTTGTGGCTTCAACGATCTTCGCACCAATCGCCTGGTCGCATTACTACGTGATCCTCATCATTCCAATCATCATCCTTCTGGATCATGGATTGCGGACGAGAAGGTACTGG
>DAOVIK010000138.1 GCA_030673735.1 Anaerolineae bacterium | reverse complement strand
TCGCGGCATATTCATAGCTGCGGTAATTGAGGCAGATATTGGGCTTGATGATCACATCATCGCCCGAGCTGACGAACCTTCCCATCCCGCCGATGGATTGCATGGCGGCGCGCACCAAGGGCACCGGTTCACCTCGGCGCGCCACGCCCATGTAAGACGGTCCCGAGCGCGTGGGCGTCAAGCTGGGCCCCGGCAGCGGTGTGTCCGCAGGAATCTGCGTGGATGTCGATGGTACCTCGATCGTGGTTGCTTCGAAGGCAGACGCGTTGGTAGCCTTTCCCGGGCCGGAGTCGGATCCTGGCGTCAGAGCGGTAGGCGGCATTTCTATTGTGCGCCCCTGACACGCCGCCAGAAAATCTGCCATCCCCAATGCTGCCAACTGAATTCCCAGCCAGCGCATGAACTGGCGTCGATTCAATCCCTTCATGGGCACTTCCTCCCCCAGCCTATGGCCTGGGATCGTACCACAGAATGCCCACCATTCATGCGGTCTTCCGGTACCTATATGCGTGTGCTGCGCATACCAGCTAGTCAAGAACCTGTTCCGGATTTCTTCGTTCCACAGGGGTACATCTTCCACACACACCAAGAACGGCGTTGGACACAATTGACCTAACACCGCGCACCCGGTAGACTGGATTCGGAGGTTCGCGATGCCCTATGGGCCGTTGGAGGAGCAGCGCTGCGCCATCTGCAGGACAGAATCCACGTTGATTGCCGGCCGTCTTGGCGTCTGCCTGGGCTGTATTCGCGAGAGGCCTGAAGAGTCGCTGCTACTGAGTACGCAAGCGCATGCCCGGGCACGCATGCGCTTCGACCTGCCTCCCGAGCCCCCACAAGCCGAGCAGGGGAAGCGCTGCATGCTGTGCTTCCGCGAATGCTCGATACCGGAGGGCGGTCGCGGATACTGCGGCATGCGCACAGTTCGCGAGCAGCGGCTTGTGCACATGGCGGGTACGCCCACCCGCGGCCTGCTGCACTGGTATCGCGATCCACTGCCGACGAATTGCGTGGCGGATTGGGTGTGCACCGGGCATCGTCGCAACACGCAGCACAACCTGGCTGTCTTCTACGGAAGCTGCACGCTGGATTGCCTCTTCTGCCAGAACTACCACTACCGCTACACAGACCCCACACGCGATCGCCAAGGCCGCATCGACGCCCTGAGCGCCAGCGAGCTTGCCGCGGCAGCCACTACGCGCACCTACTGTGTGTGCTTCTTCGGCGGCGATCCGTCCAGCCAGATGCCGCATGCCTTGGCAGCCGGCAAGCACCTTGCCGAACAGGACGTTGTCGTCTGCTGGGAAACGGCCGGCACCGCCAACCCAAAGCTTCTGCGCAAGGCTCTTCAACTTTCACTTGAGAGTGGTGGATGCGTCAAGTTTGATTTGAAGGCATTCGATGAGAATCTGCATCGGATCCTGACGGGAGGTTCGAACAGCAGGACGCTGGAGAACTTCACTCATGCCGCCTCGCGCATCTCCGAGCGGCCCGATCCGCCCCTAGTGGTCGCCAGCACGCTATTGGTTCCGGGCTACGTGGATGCGGAAGAGGTGAGACGTATTGCTACCTTCATTGCCGATCTGAACCCCGCTATTCCCTACGCACTGCTGGCATTCCATCCCCACTTTGAGATGTCCGATCTGCCGCGGACCTCCCTGCGGCACGGTCAAGCCGCGCTTGCCGTCGCTCAAGACGCGGGTCTGGAGAACGTGCGCCTGGGCAATGTGCATCTCTTCTCGGACGCGTACTAGCTGCTAGCATCATGCAGCCGCGCCGTCCGTCCGGCTTGGTCCAGGATTGCCTTTGCGGGAAATGCTGCAGAGTACGTTGGGTAGTCCATTATTCGCACAGGGACTTACTGGGATCGCTCATTCAAGTATGAGGAGGACCCTTATCCTGCTCAATAAGCTGTCTCCAATCTGCCTGAACTCTATCTTTGGGTGATTCGTAATATAGACGGTGGATGGATCCTTCGCGACTAGGCAGTCGGACTTGGCCAATAATCATCTCCATGGTGATACTGATCGGGCGTTCAGCAAGAGATACCTGCGAAATGAAGCCACCTGAATCGCGTGCTCGCTGAAGATAGGAGCCAAAATGCTGCGAAGAACTCTATTGACCGTAGCCATGATGGGTCTTCTAATCGCTTGCGGTCCAGCACCAATTCCGGAGCCGTCTGACTCACCCACATCTCTATTGGCGACCCTAACTGACACTCAGCCTTCCCCCACCCCTTCGCAGCTCCCACCTCCGAACACACCCACTACCGTATCACCTTCCCCAACTCTGGCTCGCGTGACAATTCCCATCACCGAACCCATTCTGGGGGATACATGGCTCCGCCCTAGTGATGGCATGCAAATGGTCTTCATACCTGCTGGCAGATTCCAAATGGGCTCGATGGAGAGCGAGCCATGCGCCCATCTGGATGAGCTCCCTCGGCACACGGTGCATTTGGACGGCTATTGGATCGACCATACCGAGGTAACCAACGCCCAATATCGGAACTGTGTGGAGGCGGGGTTCTGTACGCTGCCGATTTGTGACTATGGAGATTCAACCTACATGGAAGGAACGATGGAAAACCACCCAGTAGGATGTGTGAATTGGTACGAGGCATCGGCGTATTGTGAACGGATTGGAGGGCAGCTTCCAACGGAAGCACAATGGGAGAAAGCGGCGCGGGGGACCGATGTGCGTGAATATCCGTGGGGGGAGGGATTTGGTAACCAGCTCTGCAATTCCAGCGAATCAGCCATCAACGACTCGACTCCTGTGGGGCAATACAGCCCGGCGGGAGATAGTCCTTATGGCGTGGCTGACATGTCTGGGAACGTTTGGGAATGGGTGGTTGACTGGTACGATATCGGCTATTACGCGACATCACCCAGTATGAATCCCTCCGGTCCGCAAGCAGGAGAGAACCGTGCAGTCCGCGGAGGTAGTTGGTATGCCAATCATTGCAGCGTCCGCACTACCTACCGCTATTACAACTCCCCATATGGCCGCAGTCCGGGGATAGGTTTTCGCTGTGTGCTTAACCCATAGCTTATCGTTCCGCGTCCTGGCAGGCTATCGGGTTCAAGCGACTATGGATGTGCTCCGATTCCCCCGCGACATGCAGTGGCCGTTCCCGCTCCCGCCAAGTATGCGGGTCTGGAGAACGTTCGCTTGGGCAATGTGCATCTCTCTCGGACGCGTACTGACTCCCCAATCCTGCGATCATGTCCCCCCGCGCTTCGTCAGTCACAAATCTCAGCGGCCACCAATTCCAGACCCGCAATTGGTGGGACTGAATCATTAGATGGAGTTTGGGGCAGATCAGAGGAAGAGCATTCCAGAAGAATGTGAAGATGATGTCCTGGTATTAATCAGCGGCCGCAGTACGCTTCCAATAGACATGACTGCTGATGAGCAAGGCGGAGGCAATGGCAAGATCAAGCACAGCCACACTATTCAAGAAGGCGTAATTGCCATGAGCCATCCTGGATAGGACCGCTCCTGCAGTGATCATGGCCGCCAAGGCAAGGAAAAACCCCGGGCTGTAGAACTGCCAGATCCTTGGCTTTTCAAGGGCATCGATTCTGCGCAGATTCCTCCGGCAGCTTCTATTGAAAATGTATTTCGCCTTCAAGGCCCCGAGAAGCACTCCGGCAGCAACGGCCAACCAGGGCCAAGCCAAAGCGGGCCTCATCGTATCGGCTTCGAGAAGCAGCTCGCGTCCTTTGAGGACTAAGATGAGGCTGCCTACATACCAAATCGTGGCAGCCAGGATCTTGAGAATTCGAGTGGAAACAACGAGCATAGGCTGGTCCTTAGTTCCTGCCCTGTTAATAACAGCTCCCTATTGCAAACCATCACGAAACTGGACTCAACTCCAGCGCTCAATCTTAAGCTGCGCCGAAACCTACTCCGCCAATAGCCACTCGGCCGCATGCTCTCGATCGTAAAAGATCTTATAGTTGTAACCTCGGTTGCGCGCAACTAACTCAGAAAACCTCTCCCGAATGGAGAACATACGGTCATCCAGGATGGCTGCTTTGCTCAACCCCTTCCAGCGGATCGGCCGAAAGGCCTCCGTAACCATAAGATAACTATCCAGCGCTCCAAGTTTCCCCTCAAGCCCCCTGACGTCAACCAGCACTCTGGAATGGCCAAGTGCAATGGCCTTCTCGAAGATCTCTTGGGTCAAGGAGATCACGTTTTTACGTGTGCGAAGGCCGGTCGTACGAGCATATAGGTAGTCTTCCACGGGCTCGAATTCTATGCTGTACTCCATCTGCGGCATCGGATGATCCCCCTTTCACAAGCAGGCGGTACCGGACAAATCTCCGAAGCTGGCTCTGAAGTCTCTTTGGTGCCTCTCCATCTTTCATTATATTCATGAATCATGGCAAGCATAGCGCGGGTGCAGCCATGCATCGGCCCCATGACTCGCATATGTCCTACTTGATTAACACGGCGGCGCGCGCTAAGGATCATATCCTATGCAGACCGTCGCGTGCGAAATTCTCCCGCGAATTCCAAAAGCCTCCACAAGCCAAGGGATTGCAACTCACCTATGCCCACCACATTAACCAAAAGCAAAACACCCCTCTACAGAGCGGTGATTGCATTACTTCGGACTGCTGAGAATATAGGTTCGACCTACAGCAGCTATGCACTCTTCCCGCGCCACGTGAAGAGCAGGGCCGACCAGTCGGTATCTATGGAGCACACCTTGTAGTCGACCATCCCCTCATCCATGCCGATCTTCCGCACCGACTGCTGCCACAGGTCACTCTTGATCGTTGAGCCCCGCTTCGGCCAGGCGATCCATACCGGCGCGGTCTTGGACGCCGCAATAATCGACGCCAAATCCTTCCGCAAGTTCTCTTCCTTGCGCGTAAACCAGATCGTGAGGTCGGCGTTTGTGTCAGGCCCTGCGATGACAGTTGCTGCGGAAGGGAGTTTCCCAAGCGTGGCTTCGAAATCATCCGGCGCGCCGACGCAAGCGACGATGAAATCGGCCTTGATGCCCAGCTTCTCGGCAAGCGGCTTGCCGGCATAGGCGGCGAAGACGGATTCGGGGACGATCGGATCTTGCACGCCTTTGCGGATGGCGGCCACGGTTTCAGCTGCGGCGCTCTCCCAGTTGGTGAAACCGGCATCCGGAAGCAGGTCCCGGATCTTCTGGACTTTCTCTGCGTTCCCAGCAACGAAGATGATGGGGATGTTGCGAGTGCCCTTGCGTATTCGCAGCGCGATCGCCAAATCCCTTCCCTGCGATGGTGCGCGCGACAGATCGATGAGCACCGCATCGGGCCTCTCGTTCTCGAGCATGCGGAGATACTCCGGACCTGCTAACAGACCCGATAGCACTTCCAGGCCGGCTTCGACGAGAAGCTCGATGCCCTCCTGTGCCTCCTCAGGCTTCCAATGGATAAGGCGGACCTTCGTCATGTTTCGAACTTCTTCACTCCCTAGCAGGTGGCCGACCAGGCGATGGCCACTGACGTGTCCACGGCCGTGGCGGCGCTGTCGT
>DAOVIK010000191.1 GCA_030673735.1 Anaerolineae bacterium | reverse complement strand
GCAACAATCCGGTCGAACCGACTCTCGATCTCACTGCGGTTCATTCCCAGAATCGCGCCGTTCAAGTAGATGTTCTCCCTGCCTGTCAGCTCGGGGTGGAAGCCGGTGCCAACTTCCAGCAGGGATCCAATGTGTCCGCGGATCTCCGCATAGCCTTCCGTTGGCTCGGTTATGCGGGAGAGGATTTTGAGCAGCGTTGACTTTCCTGCGCCATTGCGCCCGATAATGCCAACAACCTCGCCGGGGCTAACATCAAAGGTCACGTCTTTCAGCGCCCAAAAGGCCTTCTCCATGTCCTTAGCGCCATATGGCTCTCCACGCAGGAGCGCGGCCACCCGCCGGAACGGAGCCTGGACCGCTTGGCTCACGGATTCCCGGAACGTTCTGTAGCGCATCTGGGGCGTGCCGATGCGGTATTGCTTGCCTATGTTCTCGACAGAAATTGCATTCGTGCTCATTGATCAGACCACATCTGCGAAGGACCGTTCCATACGCCGGAAATAGAAAAGACCGCTCACGAGGATAAGCACTGCTACGAGCGCCGAAACGAAAATCACTGGCCCCGGAGCGGTATCGGTTCCCAGGAGCGCCCAGCGGAATCCCTCAACCACACCCACCATTGGATTGATCCCATAGAGTGTTCGCCAGGGCTCGCTGAGCAGGCTGCTGGGATAGGCAATTGGCGTGGCGAACATCCATGCTTGCACCAGGAACGGCACAAGGTAGGCTATGTCGCGAAATTGCACGTTCATCGCCGTAAGCCACAGCCCCACGCCGAGCGACGTGACCAACGCCAGCAGCAGCAACAGCGGCAGCCACAGGATGGCCAACGTCGGCACCGAACCGTAGAACCACATCATCAGGATAAGCACCGCAAAGGCCAGAAGGAAGTCCACAATGCCAGCCAGAACGGTCGAGATTGGAATCACGAGACGAGGGAAATAGACCTTGTTGATGAGGCTGGCGCTTCCAACCAGGCTGGCGCTCGAGTGCCTGAGCCCATTGGCAAAGAAGGTCCAAGGCACCAACGCCGCATAGCTGAAGATCGGATATGGGATGCCGTCGGAAGGGATCTGTGCCAGGGCGCCAAAGAAGATGCTGAAGATCACCATCGTGAAGAGCGGCTGGATGATCGCCCAAGCCGCGCCCAGGATGGTCTGCTTATAGCGGACTTTGATATCCCGCCAGACCAAGAAGTAGAGCAGCTCTCGGTAGGCCCATAGCTCACGCAACCCCAGGGACACCCAGCCGCGCGAGGGCTTTATGACAACTACTGGGGCCTCGGGCATAGCGCCAACCATAGCTCCGGCGCTCTTACTCTTCTGCTTGCTCACCGTCATGCTGCCTTCCCCTGGCCCACGCCGCGATATTCGAATCCAAGCGCTTCAGCCTTCTCGGCGTCGAACACAGCACGTCCATCCACCAGAACCGGCGCAGTCATCGATGATTTGAGTTTGGCCAGGTCAATTTCCAGATACTGGCTGTGCCGGACCATGATAATCACCGCGTCGATCTCTGTCGCAACATTCCACAGGTCAGATTGATACTCGGGCACATACGGATCATGGATGACCACATCGGCTCCCAGCTCCTGCAGACGTGGCACAAGTACCGCGCTGGGGCTGTTGCGCGTGTCATCCGAATCCTGCAAGTAGGAGTAGCCCATCACCAGGATGCGAGATCCTGATACATCCTTCCCTGCCGATTCCATCGCATCCTGCAGCAGCGCTACCATGTGCAGCGGCATGAAGTCGTTGATCGCACGGGCTGCTGGGATGATGCGTAGAGGCGCCTTCTCATCGCTTGCGCCATATGCCAGCAGCCAAGGATCTTTCGGAATACAGTGTCCTCCCACCCCCGCTCCCGCATCCAGCATCTGGCGGTAGGGAACCTTGTTGACTAAGTCCTTCACCTGCCGGACATCGCCTCCCACAGCTTCACAGATCAGTGCAACCTCGTTGGCAAAGCCGATGTTCACATCCCGATAGGCGTTCTCCGTCGTCTTGACGAGTTCGGCTGTCAGGCAATCCGTCGGATCCAGATCCCCCCGGACGATGATCTTGTACAGCGCCATCATCGTCTCGGCAGTTTCAGGTGAGCTGCCGCCACAAACCCTGGGCATTTTCTCGATGTTCGCCAGAAGCCTTCCGGGCATGACGCGCTCGGGACAGTGCCCCAAGAAGAATCCAGCATTCAGCATCGATCCACTCGCTTCTTCCAGCAATGGCATCACGACCCCATCCATCGTTCCTGGCGCCACCGTCGACTCGACGATCACGAGCGTGCCCTCTTTCATGCTGCGGCCGGTGCTTGTCGAAGCCGCTCCAAGCGCATCGAAGTTTGGCTCGTGGTCCTTCCCCACGGGAGTTTCAACAGAAATCAGGATCACATCGGCTTCACTGATGTCCGCGTAATCCAATGTGGCATTGAACTGGTCGGACTTAGCGACCTGCTTCAACAGGTCAGCAAGTCCCGGCTCCCGCCCTTCGATGGGATTCTCCCCAGCATTGATCTGCGCCACGCGTTCGGCCTTGATATCCACGCCGATCACCCGAAAGCCGGCTTCGGCAAACTTGCAGGCGACCGGCAAGCCCACGTATCCCAGGCCAACCACTCCGATAACCGCCTTGCGGTCTTCAATCTTCGCCTGCTGCTCGTTCAGCGTCATGGTCACTTGATCTCTTTCACCTGATGCGTCTTCGCCGCCTCGATCATGCTGAGGGCCAATGAGAGCGCCGCCATCCCATCGGATCCCTTCACCACGCGCGATGCATCCCCGCCAACTGCGCCGATAAACGCTTCTACCTCCGAGCGCAGCGGTTCTTTCTTATGAATTGCGAAGCGGGTCATCGCACCCTCGCTCACGCCACGCAGCATAGCCATCGCTGGCCACCGGTCTCCGTTCACCTCCGCATTTTCGAAGAAATAGAGGTCTTGTGTCAGATAATCGGCGCGAAACATGCCTCGCTCGCCGGTCACATAGAGCTCGCGGATCTTTGTCGGCGTCAGCCAGTTGATCTCAAGTAACCCAAGCGTTCCATCAGCGAAGCGAGCCATGCCTGTGAAGAGGTCCTCGTTCGAGGTATGGATTTCCCGCTTTGCTTCGGCATACACGCGCACAACTTCACTGCCCGTCAGATAGCGCATGATGTCAAGATCATGCGTGGCGAGGTCTACAACCACACCGACATCGCGAACGCGAGCCGGAAACGGCCCCAGGCGGCGGGCATGTATTTGAAAGGCGCGTCCCAATTCGCCGGCATCCAGCCTGCGCTTTAGCTCAATGACCGCAGGATTGTAGCGCTCGATATGGCCAACCATCAGAACCAAGCCTTGCTTCTCAGCCAGATCCACGATCTCCTGGGCTTCTTGAAGCGTAGCGGCAATGGGCTTCTCCACCAGAACGTTGCATCCGGCTCTGAGCAAATCCGATGCCACTTGATGGTGAGCCTGTGTTGGAACGGCCACGATCGCAGCCTCTAGACGCTCTTCCTCGAGCATCTGCTTGTGATCCTGGAAGGCTTTCGCGCCATGCAGCCGGCCGGCGGTATCTGCCAGCGATAGGTCCTGATCCACGACCGCCACGAGGTTTGCCTCGGGAATCTCACTGCAGACCCGGGCATGATTCCTGCCGATCGCCCCCACGCCGACCACTGCAATTCGTGTCATAGCTTATTCACCTCGGTGACGATCTTCTCCAGATCATCCTGAGTCAAATGCGGATGGACTGGCAGCGAGAAGACCTCGCCTGCAAGCCGCTCGGAAACCGGCAGCGTCATGTCTCCCACGAGCTCCCGCATGTACCCTTGCTTGTGAACCGGAACAGGATAGAAGACGCCGGTACCGATGCCGGCATCCCCCAAGCGCTTGATTGCAGCGTCCCGATCGCGCCCGTCCGCCAAGCGCACTGTGTATTGATGCCAGACGTGGTCGAATCCCTCCGGCACCTTTGGAGTTATCACAGAGGTTATCTTCTCGTTCAAATATGCCGCATTTTTGCGACGCTTCTCCGTGAATTCCTCCAAGCGATCCATCTGGGCCAGCCCGATTGCGGCATGCACATCGGTCATGCGGAAGTTGTAGCCCAGCATATCGTGGTAGTAGCGCCGCTGCATGCCATGATTGCGCATCATCCGGCATTGCTGTGCAATGGCGGCGTCGTTGGTGGTGATCATACCGCCCTCGCCAGACATCACGTTCTTGGTGGCATAGAGGCTGAAAGTGCCTGTCCCGATACTGCCCGCGCGCCGGCCATTTTGCGTTGCGCCCACCGCCTGGCAGGCATCTTCGATGATCTTCAATTCATGGCGCTGCGCGATTTCTTCGATGGCATCCATGTCGCACATGCAGCCATAGAGATGCACCGGCATGATCCCCTTCGTCCGCGGCGTGATCGCCTTCTCGATCAACCGCGCATCCATG
>DAOVIK010000150.1 GCA_030673735.1 Anaerolineae bacterium | reverse complement strand
TGATTCATCAAAGCTGCCAAGCTGGCGCTGGATTTCGGCCTTCATGAGCATTTCGGATGGATCAGCCTCATCCAGGAGTTCGATCAGCTTCTCCATATTGAGCTTGGCTTCATCGGATCTGATATGCTCCACCGGCTGAGGCTCCTCCCTCCAGGGATCGTTGCTCCGCCACCAAGCCACAATTCTCAGACGCATCTCCTGCTGCTTCGCAGGCGCGATACCAGATGATAGCGCGAGCCAGAATTCTTCCTCCTCCAACTCCTCGATAAATGGCGCCTTCGACCACTCCGGATCCACATCATCCAAGGATGGGCCGAGCATCGGTGATGACACCTCACCGATCTTCTCCGCTTCGGCGCTCCAATAGAAGCCATCACAGGCATGACACTGAGTCACTTCAGGAGGCTTCGGAAGCATCGGCGCGATCATTTTCCCATCTGTCCACACTGTTGCCCCAAATGTGTTCCCCGAGATAAGCGTGAACACTTTGGCGGGGCTGCTACAGTGAGGACACTGGATAATGTGGTCTGGTCCTGGGATCAAGACATCTTCTCAAAAAGAACGACTAAGCCAAATCCATGTTTCATATCGGGTTTTTGCATCGAATCGAGTAAGTCCTCCAAGAAAACCCTACCTCAGGTTTCGGATTGGCTCCAGACTAATCGGCTTGGATCGGGATGTAGATGTATATCGTCTGATCGACTCCGAATTCCTCTCCATAAAACTCGAATTCGGGACCAGGAGTACGCTTGTATCCAGATCCGGGAAACCACTCCCCATAAATCTGCCCGAAGGCTTCCTTTATCGTGGGCAAGGCGGCTTTAAAGACTGCGTAGGTCTGATCCGGCACCTTCACACTCACCATCCCTTGCGGCAGGTCTTTCCCCGAATCGATTTCAACGCAGGCGATGTAGTCGAACTCCCCGGTTTCACTATCGGAGTTATCCATGACGCCATACGAAACCGCCATATCCGCCCTATTCTTGACCTCTCCCATGCGGGGCACAAAGGACTCCCAGAGCTCGGGAACCTCGTTCTTCTCATTCTTGCCTCGGTACTTCATCCCTACGGCTTCGAAGCCAGGCTTCTTTTCGATCCCAACGAACATGACTCCGAACTCCTTTCTCTACAACCAGATCGCGCCTCAAACCTTGCCCATATGAGAGTCAATTGGCAGCTTGATAGATGCTCTCAATCCTCAATGGGAAGATAGAGATCGAGGATTAATTCCGCCTCCGGCGCTCGTGGATCATGCGGTTTTTCGAGCGCCTGGTGTGAAGCCTGCTTGAGCTTCTTCTCCTTTGCCCAGTCATAGATCTTCTTCCATGATTCGAGGTACCCCTCTTTTTGGAAGAAATCCGAATTGATCTCCTCAAGGAGGTTACAGGATGCCACCGCGTAGGTGCCGCCCTCGATCTGTTTCATTTCGACGCCAGGCTCTGCTTCGATTTGCGGGCCTATTGCAATCCAGAACTCATATCCATACTCTTTGCTATCAGGGGACGGATTGGGATTGTTGAAGCCGAAGACAGGATTCTCATTGATATCCTCCAGCAAGCCGCGCGGGCCTGCCCAGGTCTCCATCTTCTTCCAAGCCTCCCGCTCCGGGCTCTCGCCGTACGCGTGGACACTCGCAACCCTCATGGGCGCAAGCTTCACTATTCGCGCTTCGAACCTAGCCACGTCATTCCTCCCTGGGATCAAATTGATCGACCCTCATTACAATTGGCGTCGGCACGCCACACTTCATCGCCAGCAAGGTCTATCCTGCCACCTTACCCCATCGGTTCATTGGGATTGAACTGGGAAGCCCACTACCAAACTTGGATTACTGTACTTGGCGTGAGCCTCAAGAGAACTGAACCGGAAGATTCCCATTCAGCCAAGTGTGCATCTACTTCATCTTCTGCTACGTATCTGAGAAGGAGTGTCCGAGTCAAGGACGAATCTGGCTTGGGGTCGACCGTAAGGTCTCCTTGGATCATGTAGCCGGCATAGTCCGATTCAGGATTGCCTCCAATTACGACTGCCGCCTTTGAATTGCGCTCGGCGTTTCGCACCTTGGCCTCATCCCGATCCGAGCCGAAAATCAATTCCTCTTCAACGCAAGCAAAGTGCATGGGCACGATGTGAGGATAGCCGTCCTTGCCGACTGTGCTGAGCCGAGCAATACGCGGATCGGCAAGAAACTCGCGGACGGCCGGGGTCAGTATCGATTCCTTTGAATTCGTCATAGGGAACCTCCCAAGTGCTGCCGTAATGCCAATTTACCATGATTGGCCCTGCGCATGCTCAGCAAGAAGCGCGTCCTAGCCGATATCCTTGCATATTGCCTATCTCGAGTGGCAAGCCTGGCTAAGCGACGAAATGCCTTCTTACAACGATCCGCCGATAGCATACAGCCTATGGTTCCAGGAGCCAAAGTAGATCGTTCCATCTGAACCAATTGCGGGGGCAGTGACAATTCCCGAGCCTGTTGTCTCAAATGTCCATTTCACGGTTCCATCAGGTCCGAAGGCGTAGAAGATGCCGCTATTCGAACCGACATAAATGGTCCCGTCGGCACCAATCGCAGCAGAAGAGATCACGCCCTCAAATGCATCAGGGGTTCTATAGCGCCACTTCTCCGTTCCATCCGGATAGAGGGCGTAGAAATTGCAGTCCCAAGCCCCGACATAGATCATCCCGTCTGCACCGATTGCCGGAACTGCGCTCACGCCAACCCCGGCTTCGAAACGCCACCTCTCCGTTCCATCCGGATTGACAGCATAGACTCTGCTCTCTCTTCCCGATCCGATGTAGATCGTCCCATCAGGACCAACGGCGGGAGAGGATTCCATCCAGTTTTCCGTCGTGAACTCCCAGATCAGTGTTCCATCTGGATTGAGTGCATAGAGCTTTCCAACGTTGCCCTCGCCGGAGGGATTAAGTTCATTTCCACCAAAGTAGATGGTCCCATCCGGCCCAATTGCCGCAGCGGAAGTGACGCCCGAATCGTTGGGGAAGAGCCATTTTTCGGAGCCGTCAGGATTGATGGCATGCAATCCACCATCATAGTCGGGATCATCTTGGGAACGAGCTGCGCCCACATAAATGGTCCCATCCGGCCCCACGGTAGGAGAAGACCAGAAATCACTGCCCCACTTGACGTAGAAACGCCACTTCTCCGTACCATCGGGATTAATAGCAAAGAGGTAATTTGCCGAGGAATTGACGTAGATCGTTCCATCAGGAGCAATTGCCGGGGACGACATGATGGCTTTCGATACGTCCCATCTTTCGTCATAGCTTGGGGGTCCGGCGTCAAAGCGCCATCTTTCTGTGCCATCTGGATTCAGTGCATACAAGAAGCCATCGTGCGAACCGAAGTAGATGGCACCATCCGCTCCAACGGCGGGGGAGGATTCAATGCCATCTCCCGTTTCAAAGCTCCACAACTCGACCCCCGTCACATGGCTGGTATCGAATGGACTCAATCCAGTATGCTGCAGATTGCCATGGAATGTAGGCCAAGGAGAAACAAGCGGTTCGGTGGTAGGAGTGCTGGCTAGCGTCTCCTCTTGAGTAGGTTCTTGCGTCGTCCCCAGGATTTCTTCTTGCGTTGCAGTTTCAGTCGGGATGTCAGCAGTGCAAGACAATTCGTCGGGCGCCCGGATGCACCCGGTGATCAGCAAAGCCAGGATCAGTCCATTTAGAAGGAAACGTTTAGTCATGACGCTCCTCGTGCCCATCTAGCTAGGGGACCAACTCCCAAGGAATGACAAAATTGGTGGATATATTGGTGTCTCGATTATATGAATTCAGTATCAGCGATACAGAACTGAGCCCGAGCAATATTCGGTTCCCTGCGACTGCTCAAGAGAGTGAACGAAAGCCAGACTCCTTCAGGATTACCATCACCCGTTGCCAATGAAAAACGGCGATCGGCTTTCGACCGATCGCCGCGAAGCATGCAAATCTGCGGGCGGGATTTATATCCGGGGGATTAGGGCCGGAGTGCGCGCTTTGTAGGCCTCGTAGTCCTCTTGCCCGCCCCATTTTTCGTCAGCCCTCTTTTCCAGCATTGGTACGCCACTGATAAGATTGAGCAGCAGGGCGACAAAGATTGGGGAAATCAACGTCGCCCATTGCCAGCCTTGCAGGACGGGAACGGCGATGATGGCCACTCCGATCCAGAGCACGATCTCGCCGAAGTAGTTAGGGTGGCGGGACCTGGCCCACAGGCCTGACTGGATGAATTTGCCCCTGTTCACAGGATCCGCCCGGAAGTGGCTCTTCTGAGCATCCGCAATGGCTTCGATCGCGAATCCGAAAGCCCAGATCAGGAAGCCAACCAGCGCAAACAGGCCCAATGGCTTCCGCGTATTCGAGGTGATGGCGGCAAGCGCTGCAGCCATTGTGAAGGTCACCCAGACCCCTTGCAGGGTCCAGGTGCTGAGAAAGCGGAAGAAGGAGGGTTTGATCTCATCAAATCGGGCGTCCTTCCCTGCCTTTCGTATGCGGCGGACAAGGAAAGTTCCCAGTCGGGCAGCCTATGCCGGGCTCTTGCCAAGTGCTTGTCCCTGATGCTCTACCAAGGGCGATTGATCAGGCGCAACCTCAGTAGGTCTCCAGATCACGCCCAGAAACCACCTTGCCATCGTATCGCTCTTCAACTTCCCGCAGCAACTCGGCCTCTGTGACCCCGTTAAAAAGCTGATGATAGAGAATCAACAACCCGGGCCTCGCGGCTGACGCAATCTCAGCCAACTCTCTTGATGATGTGTGGACACTCGAATGATACTCTCGCCATTCCATTGCCCGATCCGCCAGCCCCGCACATGAATACACTTCGTGGATGACTACATCGCATCCTCGATATGCCTCTTCTAGCCCCTCTCTCGGTGCAGTATCGCCTGATATGGCGATCACCCTGTCCGGTGTGTGGAATTTGTAGCCGTATGCCGGCCAAGAACCATGGTTCGCTTCAAACGCCTCCACCCTCACGTTTCTATCTTCATATACGTATCCTGGCTCAACTTCCTTAACCCGTACCTCATACCCCGTGTCATTAGCGGGTTCTAATCCTGCCAACCGCTCTCGGATATCTTCCTCATATGCCTTCAGGATGTGATCCGTCATTGCTTGAAGCCCTTCAGGACCGAACACCTCCAAAGGCTTTCGCCGACCCAGAACCCATGGCGTCAGAATCAAGTCGGGATACCCGGCAGTGTGATCCGAGTGCAGGTGCGTCACGAATGCTCGATTCAGCT
>DAOVIK010000245.1 GCA_030673735.1 Anaerolineae bacterium | reverse complement strand
CGTGAACATGGTCGGATCATTCGGCGCCTGCTGGATGAGGGCCAGACCGGCCGGAATGATGAGAAGTAGGATCACAAGAATGATCCACGGAATTTGCTTCATAGATAGAGCCACCCAAGAATGAGTATGATCGCCATGTTGGCCCCGATGGTTGGCACGGAGGCCAGGAGGCGCGATCCCCTGGTTGAAACGGCATGAGAGATCGCTCGTATCGTCACAGAGGTAGACCACGCCAGGCCGATCATCAACACGGTCATCTGCAATCCGGGCAGTAAGCCTGAAAGTACTGGCTGCCATGAAACCGCGGCGGTTCCGAAGAGATCCCAATCCAAGCCCAGCGGATCGGAAAGGGTGGAAATTACGTAGGCCCCGTTGATGAAGACAAACGAGAGGCTGAAGGCAACCCATGCTGCTAGGCCGAGTGGAACCAGGCCAGATGTGCTGCGCAGGAGGAAATTCCTCCACCCAATGGACTTGATCCCGCCGGCATGACGGCCCAGCCAAGCTGCGGTAGCGTACAGGGCAGGGATCACAAGAAGCGCAAGGCCAGAAAACACCAGCGCATATCCGAACCATGGAAGAGTGCCGATACCATATGCAGCCTGCTTCCATTCCGCCCAAGGGCCGAAGAGCACCGCGGAATAGATCAGCGCCGCGCCGAGCATGATGAATGCTTTGAACGACTCGTCTAGGCTTATCGGGGGCTTCCGCCCCGATGAAGTTAGATCGCTCGCTGGAGATTTGAGAACCAGCGCCACGTTGTCCAAGGGGCATGTGCGCAAGCATTCCATGCACAGGCCGCAGGCCGCGTTTCGCTGCAAAGTTCCCGGGTACACCATCCAGGGACAACCATGCCCTAGTTCGCTACCGCGATAGCAGTCCTTGCTCGCATGCTCGGCGCAAATTGCGGGATCCTTTACTCGCAGCGCCAGTGGTGCGGCGAGAGAGTACATGCCGATGAATCCGCCTACCGGGCATAGATAGCGGCAAAAAGTCCGCCGTTCGAAGATGGCGCTGACAATCAGCGCCATAGCCAGTAGACCGGCGAGCATCAGCGCGCTCACGAGCGGAGTGGTCAGAATGACGGTGCTGGTGATCCCCAAGAGCAAGAATCCAGCGTTCTGCATCCACAGATTGCGCAGCCGGCGCGGCCAGCGCCGCCCAAGTCCGCGGGGTTGTCTCCCGTCGCTGTTCATCAGCCCACCACGCTGCAGCCAGTCTCCTGCAGCTGGGATCGGACATATGCTGCACCAGGCGCGTCCGCCCAGGGGAACCAGGATCAAGAGCAGCACTGCCCACCAAGCGATCCACACTGCGGTAATCGCAAGATTGCGATTGCCCACAGGTGTTCCGAACAGGCCGGCAAGGATGGCGTAGAGGAATCCGGCCAAGGCCAACACAGTGAGAATCCACTGCGGCCAGCGGCTGATTAGAAGCCGCCGCAAGAATGGATTGGCGCTGAGCTCGATTCCTTCAGATGTTCGCCTGAGTCTCACGCTTCTGGCTCCATATCATTCCGGCAATCACAGCTAGTGCTGAGCCACCGATCAGACGCACCCACTTGTAATCCGGCACCACGTGCAGCTTTCCGACCATGAAGGGGTGCAGCGGCCCGCACGTCACAGAGCACCGAAAAGTGAAAGTCCCAGGGCTGTCGGCTTTGAATTCCAAAGTCTGGATTCGCCCCACATCGGCAATGGCCTGTAGCTCATAGCCATCGACGTAGATACCGTGGACCACATCGGTTGATGAAATCTCAAGAATCATACGCTGCCCGGCTTGTACTGTGATCTCGGCTGGGTCGAATGCGTATTGTGAGGCTGAGATAGGAACGACCTGCTCCGCGCCATCATCCGAAGGACTGGGAGCAGGAACAATCGCTAAGCTCGCCGCTGCTGCGACAAGGATGACTGCCAACATGCGCTGCTTCATGGCATGTTCGATGGTCCGTATTGGCTGTATTTGTTGTCTACGTAGGAGCGCATTTCGGTTATAGATGTGCCCGCGCTATGCATGCGCATCACGTCACGCGTGATATCGACACAGATGCCTCAACCCAGGGCATGATAGTCGAACGCTATTGTGCCATCTGTAGAGATTTCGGCGACGTAGCAATCGAGGTTCGAAGTATGTGCCACGCCACCGCATCCACAGTAGCAGGGAATCTGCGACAGCACGTCTTGATTCGCCAGCGCATACCGGTAGGCCTCTTGGACGTTTTCAGGTGCCTGAAGGATACGCTCGGACAGCATCGACTTGGGGGCCAATGCAACACTTCCACCGCTGGTGGAGGTGCAGGCAGCAAGAAGGATACCGGCGAAGCTGATGATTGTAGTAACCCTTTGCATTCCTGTCCCCTCAACAATCAAGATGAGAAGCAACTGACTAGGTACCAGTCTAGCAATGCAGATTTCATGATGAAACCGACGAATGTCCGTGGGATTGTCCGGATTGTCATGCAGGAAATCGGCATAATGGCTTATCGGGGCCTGATGAAAGGGGCTCGGGTGAGGCGTGTAGTGCTTTCATCTCACCCGAGCTCTTCGTTGGTTGCTAGTCGTGGATTCCCTCTTCAATCAATGAGCCATGCCAAGTGTGGTACCAGACATCACCATTGAATGCGTTGACGCTGAGCATTCCAACATTCTCCCCCTCTTGCAGGGTGTGGATCGTGAAGTAGCCAGGGAAAGCGTCAGCATGCTCATCTGCAGTCAGAGCAGGCAGGTAGCGATCGAGGTAGTCTTGGGCGATCTCAATCGCCTGATCGGCGCTGATCGCTTCACCGGAACTGCCGATGAACTCCTGAGCCATCATCGATCCAGCCCCACCCATCATAGATGTCCCCATCATACCGAAGCCCATCATGGCCCCGCGTCCGCCCATCATGCCGTACTCGATATTCCACATCATCGCCGGTCCATATTCCAATCCCACGGATCGGGTGACAGGATCGACAAGCACTTCGAAGGCGCCGTTCTTAGCCCCATCTACGACCTGAGCGTAGGCATGATTATCGAAGATCATTACCTCCCCGACCTCGAGGTCGGTCAGCCCCAATGATTGCAGGTACTTATCTACTGCCTGCGCGGCATCTTCAGTGGAAAGCGGCTCAGCGTTGGACGAGCCGGGGGAAGTCATCATGCCTCCTCCCATCATGCCACCAGCCGTCGCGCCCATCATGTCGCCGTATTGCCAGCTGCTGGCAGTGGTTGATCGGGTTAATGATTGCCCGATCCATATACCAGCTCCTAGAAGGGTCGCTCCAAGGAAGGCTGCGATGAGAGCGAGTGAAACAGTTCTTGTGTCCATTGATTATCTCCGTTGAACGGCACGTCGTGCGTGCATTGGTATTGTTG
>DAOVIK010000071.1 GCA_030673735.1 Anaerolineae bacterium | reverse complement strand
TTTGCCGCATCCCTGGCTGAGGCCGAAGCCGCGGAAAGCGAGCTGCGACCGCGCAGCCGGCTGCGTCCGCGCGATGTGCTGCTCAATGTCCCCATGATGTTCGGGGGATTGCTGGTCTTGATACTGTTCTTCATCGTGTTATTTGGACCTTCTCTGGCTCCCGAGAATCCTTACCTGGCGGGGCAGCACGTCAAGGTGGACTACGTCTATGGGCCCGAGGGGCTCGTGATCCCGCCGTTTCCCCCCTCACCGGAATATCCGCTGGGAACCGATCAGTGGGGAAACGATCTACTGAGCCTATTGCTTCACGGCGCGCGCAACACGCTGGTTGCCTGCGCCTTCATCACCATGGTAAGAGTGATCTTGGGCTTGATCCTGGGTGCGCTTTCGGGCTGGAACGAGGGCAAGGCAGTCGACCAGGTGGTGATGGGGTCGGTGGGGGTGGTCACTTCGGTGCCCATGCTGATCAGCAGCATGATTCTGATCTACGCGCTGGACATCCGTGAGGGGCTGCCGGTTTTCATCGTGGCAATGTCAGTCATCGGATGGACCGAGATCGCGCAATATACTCGCAGTGAATTCATGCTTCTTCGCAAGACACCCTACATAGAAGGAGCGCGCGCGGTGGGCTCCACGCCTCTTGGAGTCGTCGTACGGCATGTGCTGCCCAATGTCCTGCCCCAATTGCTGATCATCACCTGCCTGGAAATGGCGGCAGTGATGATGCTCCTGGGCGAGCTGGGGTTCGTTGGCGTCTTCATCGGCGGCGGCAGCCGGATTGCGGTCGATCTCTATGGCACGGATGTGCAGACGATGTACAACCTGGCGGAGATCCCGGAGTGGGGAGCCATGCTTGCTACCGGTTTCCGATTCCTGCGCTCAAAGCCCTTCGTCACGCTTCCACCGGCGATGGCTTTCTTCGTGGCCACGTTCGCCTTCAACACGCTCGGCGAGGGTCTGCGTCGATTGGTTGAAAGCGCTCCTTTCAGCACCGCCTTTCTGCTGCGCAAGCGCATGCTGGTGGTGATCGGCGGCATGACCTTTGCGACGGTGTTCATCATCAACAACGCCAGCCCGGCGCCGTGGTTCGTCAAGGCGGCGCAATCCTTCCACGGCGAATTCGCCCTTGAGCACACGCGGATTCTCTCCGAGATGGGAGGACGTGGGCTCGGTCAGGAAGGGAGCGCCGATGCCGCGGAGTACATCGTCGAGAAATTTGAGGAATACGGCCTGGATCCTGGATGGCGAGGTCCGAGCTACTTCTATACACAAGAGACGCAGCTCGTCGAAGCTCTGGAACAGCCGTCCTTGAGCTGGTCGAGCGGCGACGGAAGCACCGCACCCGAGCTACGCCACCAAATCGATTTCGGATTCATGATCGAAGGGCACGGCGGGGGAGGGGAAGCGGAGGGCGGTCTGACGTTCGTGGGTTTCACGGGGTCGACGCGTGCTCTTGAGGACCGCCACTTCCAAGGATTGGATTTGCACGGGCAGATCGTGCTGCTGATCGAAGGCAATGCCCCAGAGGATTTCGCCACCGAGGCGCTCATCCGGGGGGCAGAAGGCGTCCTGTGGATCACAAGCGAGGGGCGCGGCGACATTCGTTCTCAAGTGTTCTTCGCCGATCCAACCCTCGATTATCTGCGCAAGCCTGTGATCCCGATCTTTCGCATCAGGCAGGAAGTCTCGGAGATGTTGCTGGCTGACGCGGGGGTTACGATCAACGAGTTATTTGCCGAGGAAGAGACCGCCGACCAGCAGGGCAATGGCTGGTTTGCCCGCGATCTCGACGCGAGCGTGAGCATGTCGCTCCAGTTGAGCGAACCACGCCAAGAGGATATCGTGAGCGTGATGGGCTACATACCGGGCTCGGACTTGGATCTGGCCAACGACCTGGTTGTGATCCTAGCCCGCTACGACGGCATGGGTACCGATCCGGATGGAACGGTCTTCCCCGGCGCCAATCACAGCGCATCTGCGATTGGCCAAATGCTTGAGTTGGCTCGACTATGGCAGGAGCAGGGCCTGGGAGCCAGGCGGTCGGCGCTTTTCGTAGCGTGGGGCGGGGAGGCACTGCACGATCAAGTCGTCGAGGATTTCGTGGCCGAGATGCTCAATTTCCGCCATCTTCCCACTCGCAACGCGCGGGCGCAGTTGCGTCTGGCATTGGTCGTCGAACTGGATAATGCCGGAGCAGGGGGTGAGGTGCTGCAGGTGCTCAGCGACGATCTGGGCCGCCATGCCGCGCTGATTGCCGAGACGGCCGGGGAGATCGGGGTTTCGGTGGCCATAGGAGAGCATGAGCTCAGCAACCAGCGGTTGCTGCACAATGCTGGCGGGCATTGGGTAGAGATGCAGTGGGAGCAGCTTGAAGAAATCTCTCCCGATGAAGATGTTATCGAACGTCTGGACGATCAGAAGATGCAGTCTTTCGGCGAGGTTCTTGCGTTGACCCTCACCAACATCATGCGCCAGTCGGATTACTAGCGTAATGACTGATAAAAGGATTCCCACCATCATCTGGGTTGTCACCGGCCTCGTGGCCTTGGTATTGCTTGGCTTCACGATCGCCCTTGGCGTCAAAGCTTCCGGGCAATCGGGTTTGGGCATGGAGGTATACCTGACCAGCCCGATTGGCGTGATCCACGTCCACGAAGAGCCTAATATGTACTCGTCGAGCGTGGGCATTGTGGCGAATGGAACATCGGCGATCATCAGGCGAGTAGAGCACGTGGGGGATGTGGTTTGGTACTTTGTCGAAGTTGAGACGACCTTTGGATGGGTGGACGAAACGCGCTTGAGTGCGGAACCACCGTAGGCAGATAGCCCCCCTTGAGGATCATCTCCCCTGGGCAGTGATAACCATGTGGGAATTCCTCAAGGGAGAAGCGAGAGCAGGCGTTTGAAAAAGAAAAAGCGATCCAACGCCATAGTTGCTGAAGCGTCCGGCAGAGAAGCCGCTCCGGTTTCTACTGGTGAGCGCATCGAGGTCATCGATGTGCTGCGGGGCTTTGCGCTCTTCGGCGTGCTGGCCTTCAACATGTTCTTCTTCAGCAACAGCGGGGACAGGTTCAATTTGGCGGCTTGGACGGATGTGCTGGATCGCGCCATCTATCTGCTCACCCGTCTCCTTATCGAAGCCAAGTTCTACTCCCTGTTCTCACTGCTGTTCGGCTGGGGCATGGCCGTGCAGATGAGTCGTGCTGAGCAGCGCGGTGCGAGCGCGATGCGCTTACTCGTACGCCGGCTGCTGGTGCTGCTGTTCTTCGGCACGATCCACGCGGTTCTTATTTGGAGCGGGGACATCTTGATGCTCTACGCGCAGATGGGCCTGCTTCTGCTGCTCTTCCGCAAGCGATCCAATCGAACGCTGCTCGTGGCTTCGGGATTGGCACTGCTGCTCGCGATCGTTATGCGCATCCCCGGCGAGGCCATGGATGCCTTCCGTGAGGTGTTCACCAACTTGACCACGCGTATCCGGACGATTCCCCCGGACATACTCGCCACTGGTACCTATGCGCAAATCACACGCTTTCGCCTAGAGGATGTTCTTTCCGGAGAAGTCAACATCCTTTTCCACTTAGGCAATGTATTCGCCATGTTCCTTTTGGGACTGTATGTAGGCAGGCGCAGGATCCTGCATGATGCTGCCAAACACCAGCGCTTGATTTTGGTTGTGCTGTTCAGCGGATTGATCCTGGGCCTGACGTTCAACGCTGCCGCCGTCGCCGTTCTCGTGGGACGCGCCAGGGTGCCGGAGGAGTACTTCCAGTTACTGCGCGTCGGCTTCCGCACGATCGGCGCGCCGTTTCTGATGCTGTTCTACGTCAGCGCCATTGTCCTGCTCTTCCAGCGTCCATCATGGCGCAAACGCTTGGCACCCTTGGGGAACCTGGGACGGATGGCTTTCACGAACTACATTTCGCAATCGGTCATCTGCACCTTGATCTTCTACAACTACGGATTGGGGCTTTACGGACGGACGGACCCAACCTTCGCACTGATCCTTACAGATTTGATCTACCTGGGACAAATACGCTTTAGCACGTGGTGGCTTGAACGCTACCAATATGGTCCGTTGGAATGGCTGTGGCGTACGCTGACATATGGGCGCCGGCCCCCGTTTCGCATTGGCGAGAGTTTCGCGGATGTGAAGCCGCTGCGCTGGATTGAGAGTCTGCGGCGGTGGTGGAAGGGCGCCAATCCCAGGCGAATGCTGGGCCTGGCGTGGATATGCATGACGATTTGGGCAGCGCTCTTGATCCTGTGGTCGGTGCATCTGCGGGGAGGCATTCGAACGATCACGCTTCCTGGATCGGCTCCTGAAGAAGCCGAGGTCATCTCTGGCCAGGAAGAGGCGGACGACGACGATCAGGCGCAGGCGCCGGAAATCGAATTGCTGGTCATCGACCCCTCGGCGTATGACCCGGGCTCGATCGCCGCCTCCGGGGATCTGTTGGCTTTGACCGAGACCTTCGACGTTGAGTCAGCGCTGGAGCAGATCGAAGCCCTGGTAGGCCCGTCCCATTTGGGCAGGCTGGCTGGATCTCCGGAGGGTCGGGCAGCATCCGAGTACATCGCCGAGCGCTTTGCCGAGTATGGACTGCAGCCTGCCGGGGATGATGGAACCTATTTCCAGGAATTCCCGGTTCCCTATTCCATTCTGTCCGATATCCCAACCTTGACTTCCTACATGGCGGACGGAACGTTGATCGACGATTACGAGGTCTATCAGGACTTCACACCGCTTGTGCGAGATTACGCGGGGCCCGGCGAAGGCAGTGGGCACGTAGCCTGGGCCAACGAGTGCGAGCATGACGATTTCGATGAACTGGACGTGGTCGGCGGTATTGTGATCTGTCACTACTTATCGATCGAAGATCAGGCGCGCCAGGCTCTGGAGCATGGCGCCGCCGCGCTGCTGCTGATGATCGATCCTCAGGAACGTTCGCTGGATTTCGCTGTTCCGCTAAGAGACGCCTGGTTGGCGGAGCCGCTGCCCACGTTCTGGGTATCGCCGGAGGTTGTGGGGGACCTTCTTCAAGGGAGTGGAAGATCGCTGGATACGCTTTCGATGGACAACACACCGGGCGCGCTGACCACACGAGTTTCCTTTGAGGTCGAGGTGGCGCACGAGGAGGCATGCCCGAGTGCTGAGTGCTGGGGACGCAATGTTTTAGGCGTGCTTCCCGGTCGTGATCCGGAGTACGCTGATGAGATCGTGATCATCGGAGGGCACTTCGACCACATGGGTCAAGGCCCGGATGGCACGTTCTGGCCGGGCGCCAACGACGACGCCTCCGGCATTGCGGTCTTTCTTGAGATCGCGCGCTCATGGCATGAGCAAGGATACGTGCCGCGCCGCACAGTGCTGTTTGCGGCGTGGGATGCCGAGGAGCAAGGCCTGCTGGGCTCGCGCTACTACGTGGCCAATCCGCGCTTACCGCTCGAGAACACGCTGGCCATGGTTCAGTTGGACATGGTGGGGATCGGCGGCGAAGAGTTGTTCGTCGCAGGGAGAGGTTTGATCGAAGAGATCACCGCGGCGGCGGAAGCCTACGAGCTGGAGGTCTTCTTGGCTGATGGTGCGGGCAGCGATCATGTGCCATTCCTGGAAGCGGGAATCCCTGCCGCGATCCTTAGCTGGAATACAGGTGAGAGAATCGGCGAGACGTACCACCGAACCAGCGATATCCCCACTGCGATCGAGATCGAGTATCTGGAATGGACCGGCAAGATCACCGAGATGGTGGTGTTGGGGATCGTGGATGCCGAACTGGCGCTGCAGGATTTAGTTGTGGCGCGGCAGAACGCGCTTGAAAGCAATGATCTGGAAGCCTTTCTGGCCACATCCAGTGATGATCTCCGCGCTGCAGATGCCCTCTGGTTTGAGGATTTCCAGTCGCTCTCACCGAGTGGGATCGAGATCAGCATCGACGACATCACGCTCTCCGGGCGCAGCGCGACCGCGGAGGTGCGCTACAGGCTTTCCTTCGAATCCGAGGGGGAAGAGATCCAGCCGCCCCCGGTTGCGCGTACATGCTTGATGTTGGCCCGTTTCGAGCACGATGAGGGATGGGGCTTCGCTGGACCGGAACTGGTGTGGGCAGTTGCGGATCCCGAACAGCAAGTGGATGACGGACCGGTTTCGACGTTCTCGATCGCCTACCCCGTAGACCGTGAATTCGAGGCGCTGGATTTTGCGCAGCAGGTTGCGGAGGAGTATGCCGAGATCGCTGCGTTGCTTGGCCTCCCCGAATCGCCTGCGGTAGACATGATTCTGTTTCCAGACGGACAATCGCTGCGTGCCAGCACCGCGCTATCCCAACTGGACAGCCTGGCATTCTGGGTTGGCCATGGAACCGTCAAGATGCGATATTCCAGCACGATTGCGGAAAGCGGAAATTTGCAGATTGCGCTCAGCAGACTGGCGTTGGCGGAAGCGGGCGTCAACGAGGAGGCCGCGCCATGGCTGTGGCGGGGGCTGTCCTTGGCGGTTGACGCCGAGCGTGAGCGTGCTTCACTGTACTCGACATACCAACCGCGTTTGCAGCGGGCAGTGGCGGAGGGCGAAGAGATCCAACCCGACGTTGCCGCTTGGGCGGCCGTCGAATACCTGCGGGAACGCCTTGGCTGGGACGGATTGGGTAATTTGATCCGTGACATCGGGCAAGCCTGCGCATACCGCTGCGAAGGGACGGAGGGAGCGGATGAGGCGCTGATGCGGGCTATCGGCGTGGACTCGGAGGCGTTCGAGGCCGTGTGGCAGTCCGATTGGCGCATGCGTTTGGATCGCGCTCAGCGAGAGCTGGATGCGGTGCTAGCCAACCGCCAGGAAGCCATTCTCGCCGGGAACTTGGACGCCTTCCTGAATAGCGTCGACCCCACGGTGCCATACTTGCGCGCAGAGCAAAGGTCTTGGTTCGAAGGGCTGGCTGATTCTCAGATCGATCAGTTGGCCATTACCGGCACGCCGGTGGCGTTGCTTAATGACGGCCAGGTACTTGCGAAGGTCCTGATAGAGTACAGCCTGGTGCAAGAAGGTCAAGACGTATCGAGTGGGCGACCGGAGTTGGATGTGGTTTTCACGCCCGGCGGGCAGGGATTGCTCTGGTCGGGTGTGTTGTTGGAGGAATTGCATGGAGAGCGAGTGCAAGTTCGCTTTCCAAGTGGCAAGCAAGAGCTGGCCGCAATCGTGCTCGATCAGGCAGAGACGATATTGCGGGAGCTGGATGGCCGCTTAGGCCTGCGCCTTCCTCAAGAGGTGGTGATCAAACTCTACGAGGACAACCAAGAATTCCGCCACTCCATCTTGCCGTCC
>DAOVIK010000113.1 GCA_030673735.1 Anaerolineae bacterium | reverse complement strand
TCACCGCAAGGAAGCCGGCAAGACGATCCCCGAGCTTGCCAACGACGTCGGCCTGCCTCCCAGCCGCATATCGGCCTACGAACGCGGTGAGAGGACCATTCCCATCCCAGAATTGGAGGCCATTGTCAACGCTCTTGAACGCAGCATCGAGGATTACTTCGAGACCGAGGGCCCGGTGGGTGAGTGGGCAGCCTGCCAGCGTATGTTTGATCTAGCCCTTGAGATGACCCCCGAAATGCGCCAGTTCCTTACCCAACCCGCCAGCCTTCCATATTTGAAACTGGCTAAGCGCCTGAGCGAGCTTCCCTTGGAAAGACTGCAGGCTGTGGCTGAGGGATTGAGGGAAATCACACCTTGAATAAAACCTCACATTCAGCAAAAGACCTCGAGCAACAAGGAATGAAATCCTACCAGAGCGGTCAATGGGCGGTCGCCGCTAACCGATTCCGCGAAGCTCAAGCGGCCTACAACCTCGAGGATAAAGAAGCGAAGGCCGCTGAAATGGCGAACAATCTGTGCGTCGTCCTGCTTCAAGATAAGCGCCCTAAGGAAGCACTGGCTGCCGTCGAGAGAACCTGGGACGTCTTCTTGGCCCACGGTGATGAGCTACGTGCGGCGCAAGCCTATGGAAATCTCGCCTCCGCGCGTGAAGCGTGTGGCGATGCAACCGAAGCCGAAGAAGCTTATCGCCACGCAGCTCAGCTGCTCGAGAAGGCTGGGGCTGAAGACGCTCGAGCTGAAACCCTTGCCGCACTCTCACGTCTCCAGCTTAAGAGAGGTCAGCCCCTCGAGGCCATAACCTCAATGCAATCCGGTTTGGAAGGCACTTCACGCCTCAGCTTTGGCAAGCGATTGTTGCGCAAAATCCTCGATCTTCCACGTCGATTCTTGGGCCAATGACGTTCTCCGCTAAACCCGAATACCCTCTTCTGCGGCCATGAGAAACCGCTGGACGACGATCCCCTTCACACTGAAAGACCGACAGCTCTTGGTGGCGCTACTTTCTCAGGCGCGCTGGCAGCATAGACACGTCGACTGGGCCGACGCCTTCGATTTGATCGGCCAACAGCCTTTCCTCATGGCTATGCAGGAGAATGAACCCATTGGATGCCTGGCTTGCCCTCCCGATCCTCCTGAGGTTTCTTGGCTGCGATTCTTTGTAGTGGCTCCAGGATGTCAACCTCATGATCTCTGGGATTATCTCTGGCCGCAAGTGGCTTCCGAACTAATGAACACCGGAGTTACCACGGCGGCCGTTCTCCTGATGGGAGGATGGCTGGCGCCGTGCCTGCAGGAGAGCGGATTCACACAGCCAAATTCGGTGGTGTTTCTCGAGTGGCGCCCCAAGCAGGAGCCGGCATACGCGAGTTCTCCCACAACCGTGCGTGCTTTCCGATCCGACGACCTTCCCAAAGTGGTCCAGCTTGACAACCTGGCGTTCGAGCCACTATGGCGCTATTCCGAACCAAGCATGCTGAGAGCTCTTGCGCACGCTTCTACGGCCGTGGTATCCGAACGGCAGGGCGAGATCAACGGCTACATGATCGTATCCTCTTCAGCATTGGGCGCCCACATCGCACGCCTGGCCGTCGAACCCAAGTGGCAAGGACAAGGCTTCGGAAGCGCCCTGGTTCGTCAAGCAATGAAGTATGCTCGCGACATGGGCGTCTCGCAGCTGACCGTGAACACCCAATCCGACAACAAGCGCGCCAAAGGTCTTTACCGCTCTCTGGGTTTCAAAGATACGAACCAGTTTTACCCCGTGTGGGTGAAGGAGCTTTCCTCAAACTAACTCGGAAGGATTGCGCTGCAAAAACAGTAAGACCCTGGCGCGCAAACGCCAGGGTCTCGATCTTTCCTTGCTATCGTAAGCTACTTGCCGCTTCCTGTTTTCTTGCGTGCTCCACCCACCAGGTTCGTAAGGCCTTCCATGATGTCCATGGGAACCGGGAAGATGATCGTCGAGTTCTTCTCCGACGCGATTTCGGTAAGAGTCTGCAGGTAGCGCAGTTGAATCGAGACTGGATGCTCGGTCATCATTTCTGCCGCGCCCACGAGCTTCTCAGCTGCTGAAAACTCACCTTCAGCGTGGACGATCTTGGCCCGTTTCTCACGCACGGCCTCGGCCTGCTTGGCCATCGCCCGCTGCATCGCCACCGGCAGTTCGACATCCTTGACCTCCACGATGCTCACCTTCACGCCCCACGGTTCAGTGGCCTCGTCAATGATCTGCTGCAGTTTTTGATTGATCTCCTCACGATTTGCCAGCAAATCATCCAGTTCGGACTGGCCTACAACGTTGCGCAAAGTGGTCTGTGAGATATTCCAGGTCGCCCGCCGAAAGTCCTCTACCTGCACGATGGCCGCGCTCGGATCGACCACCCTGAAGAAGACTACCGCGTTGACTTTGACCGTCACGTTATCCTTGGTGATCACTTCCTGCGAAGGCACATCCAGTGTGACCACTCGCAGATCGACTTTCACCATCCTGTCTATTACCGGGATTATTAAGAACAATCCCGGGCCTTTTGCCCCCACAAGACGTCCCAAGCGAAAGATCACGCCGCGCTCGTATTCCTGAACGACCTTGATCGCCGCCGCCAGGAATGCTAAGAGCAAGAACAAAGCTACAAGCAGGGGCAAGCCAATTTCTGTTAGAAGAAAATCGATCATTTCTCAATCCTCCTAAGGCGCTCGAAATTCGGATACACTTCCATTATATCAGTAGGCACCTGCGGCAGCAGCGGAGGATCCCAGGTGAAATGGAAACAATGAATTGACGTTTGCCCTGTGCGGCTAAGCCATGCGTCCTGTGCGATCTTGAGTCGCCACGCAGATGATGGACAACAGTCTCGGAATGTGGCAGAATTCTTCACATACCAGCAACCGGAGGAGCAATGAGCAAGCGAGCACAACTCCGCGATAAGCGCCGACGAGAACGCATCCGTAACCGTGCGGTAATGACCATTGTGATTGTGGGGGGAGCACTGTTTCTGGTGCTTCTGTTTGCATGGCCCTCCATCAAGCCTATCGGCGAGATCATTCTGCCCGAGTTCCGCGAGAGGCCGATGGCCGATGGAAGAGCCATGGGAGATCCAGACGCACCGGTTACGGTTGAGGTCTTCGAGGATTTTCAATGCCCGGCGTGTATCAATTTCAGCACAGCGGCTGAACCCCTGATCGAGGAATCGTATATTGCCACGGGTGATGTGTACTACATCTTTCGGCATTATCCATTCCTCGACGACAACGCTCCTGGAGAAGAATCCAACCAAGCGGCAAGCGCCAGCATGTGCGCTGCCGACCAGGATAGGTTCTGGGACTACCATGATATTCTGTTCGTCAATTGGAGTGGAGAGAATCGAGGCGCATTCAGCAACAGACGCCTGGTCGCCTTCGCCCAAGAGCTTGGCCTTGACATGACGGCCTTCGAAGCTTGCTTCGAAAACAGGACGCACTATGACTTGATCACGCAGGATTTCCTGCTTGGCGGCGAGTTGCTCGTCACGGGAACCCCGGCAATCTTCGTTGATGGAGAGCAGGTTACCCCTGGGCTTGTCCCCTCTTTTGCACTGGTCAGCCAGGTAATCGATGCACATCTGGCTGCACTAGAAGCGGAATAGAAGATCTTAGGGACTGTCCCAAAAGGACAGTCCCTACAAACTACTCTGTGGATACTTCATCCAAGTAAACTGCATCGCCCTCCAAAGCTGAGCGCACTTCGAAATCTCCCTCCCTCGGCATCAAAGACTCCATATTCCCATGCAAGTGACCCTGGTATGCTTTCGCGATGCACTAGCCTTCTGGCATCGGGATTTTGCGTGGGGGGTATGGGGGAAAACGCAATTTCCCCCATGTCCCCCCGGTGGGGGGACAATAGGGGGGAGTTAGAAACGCCTTGCTACTACACTTGTGAATGGCGGATGAAATGGGAAGAAAGAGAGTTCTCATTTCCATAAATGTCAGACGGGCGACCGCCGGTCGCCCCTACGGAAACCCGGACCACTCTTGGGCATCCGCCAGCCGATCCTTGCAGCTCCCCTGCCCGACCACGGTCCGTTGCAGGGGCTGGCCAGACCATCTTCTTGGACGGCCCCATTTGCTTCGCTTATCCCCACCCCAACGCCGTGAGTAGAGCCACAATCAGCGGTGCGATCACCAACGCCGGAAGCAAATTGCCGGTTCGGATCGGTCGTAGCTCCAGCAAGCTGCCGATCGCGAGTCCGACCATGAGCACACCACCCACAGCGGTCATCTCGGCCACCATTGGCTCGCTCAACAGCGCTTCAGCTTGGGCCGCAAGCAGCGATAGCCCACCCTGATATACGAGCACGACCAGAATCGAGAAGAGCACCCCCACCCCAAGCGTCGAAGCGAAAGCCAGCGCAGCGAATCCATCTAACACCGACTTGATCGCCAGTAGATTGTAGTCTCCCGTCAAGCCATCCTGAATGGACCCCAGGATGGTCAGTGGTCCCACACAGAACAATAGGCTGGAGGTAAGAAAGCCGCGCACGAAGTTGTGCCCATGGCTATCCTGTGCGAGACCAGCGGCAAAGCGATCCTCAAGACGCTTGCCGATGGCAGCAAGCCCTTCTTCGATGCGCCACCATTCTCCAAGCAAGCCTCCGAAAAGCAAACTGGCAACCACAATGATGGCATTCTGGCTGTCAAAGAACATGCGCACGCCCATCACGACCGTGAACAGCCCCAAGCCGGCGATAACCGTCTGCCGCACACGTTCCGGCAAGCGAGAACCAAATGCCAATCCCAGGCTGCCCCCTATCAGAATGGTGGCGATGTTGATCAATGTGCCCGTCATTCGGAATCCGATACGAGGCTGGGGCCTTCGATGCCGGCCACCTTGTATTCATTCAGGAAAAGTAGGAAGCAGAGAGAGGACAGACGATTCAGATAGCGCAGCAGTTCGTGGTTCCGGATTTCCCCCTCATGGAAAAGCTTTGCAACATGCCGTTCCGCACGGCGTACTGTTGCGCGCGCCAAATCGAACGCCGCGCCAGCGGGAGAATCTCCGGCAATCACAAACTCAGATGGCAATTCCACCTGCTGCTCCAGCAGCTCGATTTGCTTCTCAAGCCATTTCACGCGCTTTACATCGAAACGGTCGAATTTGGAAAAACCCGGATCCACGACTGCTATCTCGGTCATCAGTTTGACCAAATCACGCTGAATGGTTTTGATCACTTGAGCAATTTCCGGGCTTTCGGTCAAGGCGCGCGCCAGCCCCAGCGTAGCCGAAGCTTCGTCGACTGCGCCGTACGCTTCGGGCCTCGGATGATACTTGGGAACCCGCCCCTTCCCGAGCAACCCGGTGTATCCGTCGTCTCCCGTTCCCTTGAATATTGAGGAGGTCATGGTGGCGATTATATATTGATTGGCCCTGGGCTCCCAATGCCCTATAATCAAACAACCAACCGCTCTAAGCCTGAAGGGGTAACCGGATGCTCAAGCGCGGCGCAATGCTGCTTGCTGGCATCTTGATCGGTCTGCTCTCCGCTGCCTTGCTCACGATTATGAGCTCCAGGCCTCGTGGTCATGCTGTTGAACTCTCCCTTCCCCCCACACCCGAGCCATTATGGGTGCACGTTTGCGGAGCAGTGAGCCAGCCCGGCATCTATCAGCTTCCACCCGGATCGATCCTGCAGCAAGCCGTCGATGCCGCTGGAGGTCCTACCTCCAACGCGGAGATGTCGACGCTCAACTTGGCCTCCCAGCTTCGAGATGGGCAGCAAGTGTACATCCCGAAGGTCGAGGAGTCTTTCGTACCCCTCACATCCAGCTCAACAAGCACTGATCTTACCGATCAGTTGGTCAACAGCAACACCGCACCGGCATCCGAGTTGGATCTGCTGCCCGGGATCGGACCCAGTCTGGCACAGAAGATCATCGAGCACAGAGAGACCTACGGACCATTCACCTCGATCGACGATCTCATCAACGTCTCCGGAATTGGTCCCGCAAAGCTCGAGGATCTGCTGC